>NZ_JBSHAM010000031.1:0-94529 GCF_053611505.1 Amycolatopsis sp. NPDC054798
GGGAATCAGATTCCCTCAGGGTTCCCCTCACGGACCTGGTCAGGGAGCTGAAACGACGAACGCCCGGGTCCGGCGCCACAGCGGACACCGGACCCGGGCGAACCGGGGTCTTGCTCAGTTGTCGAGTTCGGCCAGCGCCGCCTTGGCGGCTTCCAGCTCGGCCTCCAGCTGCGCGACCTTCGCGGCCTGCGCCTCGCGGGCGGCGTTGATGACCTCGTCGATCGGGCCGGACAGGTCGTCGTGCAGTTCCTTCGCTGCCCGCGACACCGCCGCGGCCGGGACCGCCAGGCCCTTCGCGACCCACTTCGCGCCGTTCTTCAGCTCGGCCTGCCATTCGCCGTCCGCCGTGCCGGTGACGGTCAGCGTCAGCTCCACGGTGCGGGTCTTCTTCGCCGTCGACGCCGCGGCCTTCGGGCGGCCGCGCTTCGGCTTCGGCGAATCAACGGCCGAGGTCTCTGAAGACCCTTCGGACTCCGGCTTCGAGGCGTCCGCCGGGGCGGCGTCCGAATCGGCCTTCTCCGCGGGAGCGGCAGTGGGCTCGGTGACTTCCGGGGCCTCCGGGGTGCCGGCGGCCTGCGGCGATGACGCCGCCGCCGGCCCGGCCGCAGTGTCCTCGTCGTGCGTCAAGGCTTCCACGGACATTCGTGTCGTCTCCTTGCCCGGATCTGGGTTGGGTACGCGGGCATCTTAGAACATGCGTTCGATGTCCGCACTTTCAGGGGATCAATGCAGGAAGGGACCCTCCCAGCCGGGAGAGCCCCTTCCTGACGGTGAAGAACTTACTCCTCCTTGCCGGAGTTCAGTCCGGAGGAGATGAGGTCCATGACCGACGAGTCGGCGAGCGTGGTGACGTCGCCGATCTGGCGGTTCTCCGCGACGTCGCGCAGCAGCCGGCGCATGATCTTGCCGGAGCGGGTCTTCGGCAGTTCGGCCACGACCATGATCTGCCGCGGCTTCGCGATCGGCCCGATCTCCTTCGCGACGTGGTTGCGCAGCTTCTGCACTGCGTCATCCCCGCCGTCGACAGCGTTGCCGCGCAGGATCACGAACGCGACGATGCCCTGTCCGGTGGTCGGGTCGGTCGCGCCGACGACCGCGGCCTCGGCGACCGTCGGGTGCGACACGAGCGCGGACTCGACCTCGGTGGTCGAGATCCGGTGCCCGGACACGTTCATCACGTCGTCCACGCGGCCGAGCAGCCAGATGTCGCCGTCGCCGTCGTACTTCGCGCCGTCGCCGGCGAAGTAGTAGCCCTGCTCGGAGAAACGGGACCAGTAGGTGTCGCGGAAGCGCTCGTCGTCGCCCCACACGCCGCGCAGCATCGACGGCCACGGCTTGTCCAGCACCAGGTATCCGCCGCCGCCGTGCGGAACCTCGGCGCCGGTGTCGTCCACGACCTTCGCCGAGATGCCCGGCAGCGCGCGCTGCGCGGAACCCGGCTTGGCGGAGGTGACGCCGGGCAGCGGCGAGATCATGATCGCGCCGGTTTCGGTCTGCCACCACGTGTCCACGATCGGCGTCTTGTTCGCGCCGATCTTTTCCCGGTACCAGATCCAGGCTTCGGGGTTGATCGGTTCGCCCACGCTTCCCAGCACCCGCAGCGAGGACAGGTCGTACTTCGCCGGGATGTCCTCGCCCCACTTCATGAAGGTGCGGATCAGCGTCGGCGCGGTGTAGTAGATCGAGACCTTGTACTTCTGGATGATTTCCCAGTGCCGGCCCTCGTGCGGCGTGTTCGGCGTGCCTTCGTAGACGACCTGGGTCACGCGGTTCGCCAGCGGCCCGTACACGATGTACGAGTGCCCGGTGATCCAGCCGATGTCGGCGGTGCACCAGTAGACGTCCTCGCCCGGCTTGTGGTCGAACACGACGTTGTGGGTGTACGCGGTCTGGGTCAGGTAGCCGCCGGAGGTGTGCAGAATGCCCTTCGGCTTACCGGTGGTGCCCGAGGTGTACAGGATGAACAGCGGGTGTTCGGAATCGAACGCTTCCGGCTTGTGCTCTGTGGACTGTCCGTCGACCAGTTCGTGCCACCACAGGTCGCGGCCCTCGGTCCACGGCGTCTCGCCTTCGAGGTCGCTGCCGGTGCGCTTGACGACGATGACCTTCTGCACGGTTTCCGCGCCCTGCAAGGCTTCGTCGACGTTCGCCTTCATCGGCGCGGCCTTGCCCCGGCGGTACTGACCGTCCGAAGTGATCACGATCTTCGCCGCCGCGTCGTCCACCCGCGCGCGCAGTGCCGTCGGCGAGAAGCCGCCGAACACGACGCTGTGCAGTGCGCCGATCCGCGCGCACGCCAGCATCGCGAAAATCGCCTCGGGCACCATCTGCAGCTGAATCGCCACGACGTCCCCGGCGACGACGCCCAGCGACGTCAGCGCGTTCGCGGCCTTGGAGACCTCGTCCTTCAACTGCGCGTAGGTGATGTCGCGGGTGTCGCCCGGCTCGCCGACCCAGTGGATCGCGACCTGGTCCCCGTGGCCGGACTCGACATGGCGGTCCACGCAGTTGTAGGCGACGTTCAGTTTCCCGCCGACGAACCATTTCGCGAACGGCGCATTGGTCCAGTCCAATACCTGAGACCACTTCGTGTCCCACGACAGCCGCTCCGCCTGTCCGGCCCAGAACTGCTCCCGGTCAGCGTCCGCCGTCGCGTACAACTCGGCCTTCGCGTTCGCCTGACCAGCGAATTCGTCGCTGGGGGGAAACGTACGGCTCTCCGTGAGCAGGTTGTCCAACGCTGGGGACTGCTCGGTCATGGTGCAAAGCCTCCTGTAGTGCGAACCCGCGGCTCAGGGAACGCTAGCGACGTTAGTCCGCCTACGACAAGGTTGCAGCCACGTTGCGCGCGCAGCGCCAAGCGATGTGCGGCGAGGCTCAGCCGAGGCGGGCGAGCAGCCGGGCACGGGCGCCCGGCCACTCGGCGTCCGTCATCGAGTAGAGCACCGTGTCGCGGGTCGTGCCGTCCGGACGGATCCGGTGTGCCCGCAGCACCCCCTCGCGCAGCGCGCCGAGCCGTTCGATGGCGCGTTGCGAACGGAGGTTGCGGCTGTCGGTTTCCCACGCGACGCGCTGGGCTCCCCAGTCCTCGAAGGCGTTGCGCAGCAGGAGGAATTTGGCCTCGGTGTTGAGCGCGGTGCGCTGGAAGTCCGCGCCGATCCAGGTGTGCCCGATCGACAGGATCCGGTGCTTCGCTACTACCTGGTAGTAAGAGGTGGTGCCGGCGACGCGGCCGGACGCGAGGTCGATCTGTGCCCACGCGCGGCGGTCCGGGTCGGCGAGCGCGTCCTTCACCATCGTTTCGGCTTCGCCGAGGTCGGCGGGCTGGCGAACGCTCAGCCAGGCCCAGATGGCCGGGTCGGCCCCCGCCTCGAACAGGCCGGGCGCGTGGTCGGGCGTGAGGGGTTCGAGCCGTACGTGGCGGCCGGACAGAATGGGGTGCTCGTTCCAGGTCACGGGCCTACGCTACGACGGCAAGTGGCTGTGTCGAAGTGCCATCTCCCAGTCATTTCAGCAGTCCACTTTCCGGCCGCTTATGCTCGGCGGACCACCCGAGAAAGAGAGCGCGCATGGCCGAGGAACGAGAAAACCTCACCTGGGAGTTGTTCGGTTCGGCGAGCCGGGAGCTGGCGGAGGCGGTGGCCGACGACGGGTTCGCCCCCGACCTCATTCTCTCCATCGCGCGCGGCGGGCTGTTCGTCGCCGGCGCGCTCGGGTACGCGCTCGACGTGAAGAACCTGCACGTGATGAACGTCGAGTTCTACACCGGGGTCGACCAGCGGCTGGACCTTCCGGTCATGCTGCCGCCGGTGCCCAACGTGGTGGATCTCACACACAAGAAGGTGCTGGTCACCGACGACGTCGCGGACACCGGGGCGACGCTCAAGCTCGTTCGGGACTTCTGCGCCGACCACGTCGCGGACGTGCGGTGCGCGGTGGTTTACGAGAAGCCCGCTTCGACGGTGAAGTGCGAGTACGTGTGGAAGCGGACGGACCGGTGGATCAACTTCCCGTGGTCGGTGCTGCCTCCGGTCGTGGAGCGGGCCGGGCAGGTGCTGGACGCATGAGCGATCCACTGAAGCCGTTGCTGGAGCTGGACGGCGTTGCCGCGGCGGCGAAAGCTGCTCAGGACGCCGTCTTCGCCGTGCACCGGCTGCCCGCGAATCTGCGTGGCGGTGCGGAAACCGCCGCCGAAGCTTCGGTTCGCGCGGCGCGGGCTTCGGCGGGGATCGACGGGGCTAATCCCGAATTGCCCGAAGACGGCTCGGTGACCGATCCGCTGCTCGCCGGGGCGCTGCGCGTGGCGGAGAAGCTGGAGTCGTTGCTGCCGACGTGGCGGCGGGCTCCGTTGCAGGCGTTGGCTCGGCTGCATTTGCTGGCCGCGTCGGACGTGGTGGCTGATCCGGATCAGCTCGGCCGTCCGCAGCGCGGCGGCGAGCGGCTGGAGTTGCTGGCCCAGCTCGTCACCGGCGCGACTTCGGTGCCCGGGCCGGTGCTGACCGCGGTCGTGCACGGCGAGCTGCTGGCGTTGGCACCGTTTGGTTCGGCGGACGGGGTGGTCGCCCGGGCGGCGGCGCGGCTGTCGATGGTCGCTACGGGCCTCGATCCCAAGGCGTTGACGGTGCCCGAGGTGGCCTATTTCCGCCGGGTGCCTCGGTATGTCGAACTGGCGCAAGGGTTTGCTGGCGGGACGCCGGACGGCGTGCGCGAGTGGCTGCTCTTCTGCTGCGAATCCTTCGAAACCGGGGCGAACGAGGCTCGGAGCATCTCGTCGGCCGCTGGCTGACAGGTGTGGCCTGACCACATCACTGAACGGCATTCTGTAGTGGCTTGAGCCATGGTCGCCCTGGTCGGAGCGACTTACTGTTTCCGGCCATGACCAGTGACAGTTCCCTCGCCGGGCGCGCTGTGTTGGTGACCGGCGGCGGCAGCGGCATCGGGCTTGCTTGCGTGCGGGCGTTCGGTGCGGCCGGGGCGAAGGTGCACGTGGTGGACGTCGCCGGGGCGGAGGCGGCGGCCGCTGAGGTCGGCGGGCAGGCGCACGTCGTGGACCTGACCGACTCGGCGGCGCTGGAGACACTCCCCGCGGACGTCGACGTGCTCGTCAACAACGCGGGCGTTCAGCACGTCGCGCCGCTGCCGGAATTTCCGCCGGAACGGTTCGCCTTCATTCAGTCCTTGATGGTGACCGCGCCGTTTCTGTTGATCCGCCGGTGTTTGCCCGCGATGTACGCGCGCGGCTGGGGACGGATCGTCAACCTGTCGAGCGTCCACGGCGTGCGGGCGAGTCCGTACAAAGCTGCCTATGTCACGGCGAAACACGCGCTCGAGGGGCTGTCCAAAGTGGCCGCTCTCGAAGGCGCGGAACACGGCGTGACCAGTAACTGCGTGAATCCCGGCTACGTCCGTACGCCGCTCGTCACCGGTCAGCTCGAAGCGCAGGCGGCCGAACACGGTGTGCCGCCGGAGGAAGTGCTGGAGCAGGTTTTGCTGCGCCGCGCCGCGATCAAGCGGCTGATCGAACCCGAGGACGTCGCCGCTCTCGTGCTGTGGCTGTGCGGCGAGTCCGCCGGGCACCTCACCGGTGCGTCGCTTCCCGTTGACGGCGGCTGGACCGCTGGCTGAAATCCCCTTTCCCCACAACAGAGTGGAGTCCACTATGGACAAAAAGCTGCTGCGCGTCGTCGGAGCCGGGCTGATCGGAACCACCATCGAGTGGTACGACTTCTTCCTCTACACCTCGGCCGCCGCGCTGGTCTTCAACAAGCTCTTCTTCCCGACCGCCGACCCGCTTACCGGCACCCTGCTGGCGTTGCTCACCTACGCGGTCGGGTTCCTCGCCCGGCCGATCGGCGGACTCGTGTTCGGGCACTTCGGCGACCGGATCGGACGCAAGAAGCTGCTGGTCGTGAGCCTGCTGCTGATGGGCGGCTCGACGTTCGCGATGGGATTGCTGCCTACGCACAGCGCGGTCGGCGTGCTCGCGCCGATTCTGTTGACCTTGCTGCGGCTGATCCAAGGCTTCGCCCTCGGCGGCGAATGGGGCGGAGCGGTCCTGCTGGTTTCCGAGCACGGCGACGATCGGCGTCGCGGATTCTGGGCGTCTTGGCCGCAGACTGGCGTTCCGGCGGGGAACCTGCTGGCCACAGCGGTGCTCGCGATCCTGGCGTCAGCCCAGTCGGACGCGGCCTTCCAGGCTTGGGGCTGGCGGGTTCCGTTCCTGTTGTCCGGCGTACTGGTCGTGCTTGGCCTGTGGATCCGGCTGGCGGTTTCGGAATCGCCGGTGTTCATCGCGGCGAAGGCCGCTGCGGACGAGCGTGAGCAGGCACCGATTGTCGACGTCTTCCGCGGCCACTTCCGCGCGCTGGCGGTGACGTTCGGCGCGCGTATCGCGGAAAACGTGTCCTACTACGTGATCACCGCGTTCATTCTCGTGTACGTGACCACCGGGCTCGGGCTGCCGAAGGCCACTGGGCTGACCGCGGTGCTCGTCGCATCCGCAGTGCATTTCGTGACGATTCCCTTGTGGGGGTTGCTGTCTGACAAGATCGGCCGGAAACCGGTGTACCTGTTCGGCGTGGTCGGCATGGCCGCGTGGTCGTTCGGGTTCTTCTGGCTGCTCGACTTGCGCACGACCTGGTCGGTGATCGGCGCGGCGGTGATCGGGCTGGTGGTGCACGGCGCGATGTACGGGCCGCAGGCGGCGTTCTTCGCGGAACAATTCCCGACGCGGGTGCGCTACACCGGGCTTTCGGTCGGCGGTCAGCTGTCGTCCATCGCGGCCGGTGCGGTCGCGCCGCTGATCGCGGTGGCGCTGTTCGAGGCGTACCACTCCACGGTGCCGGTTTCGGTCTACGTCGTCGCGATGTGCCTGTTGTCGCTGGTCGCACTGCTCGCTGCCCGCGAGACGCGCGGCGCGTCGTTGCACGAGACGGCGGCTGAACGGCAGGCTTCAATGACAGCATGACGGGTGTGGACCCCACTGCCGAGGCGTATCGCCGGCTGCTCGAACTGCTCGCCGCCGGAGCGAGCAGCGAGCAGCTCGCGCACGTCGCCGCCCGGGGGTTGTCCGCGGAGCAGTCCGCCGCGATCGGTTCGGCGACCGAGCTGGCGTTGCGGATCCGCGAGACGCTCAGCGAGCACCGGCGGCGGGAAGCCGAGCTGACCGCGTTGTTCGACACTGCGAGCGATCTTGCCCGGCTGCGCGATCCGGACGCGGTGCTGCGGTCGATCGTCCGGCGTGCGCGGACGTTGCTGGGCGTGGATGTTTCGTACCTCAGCCTCAACGACGAGGCGAACGGCGAGACCTACATCCGGGTCACGGACGGGTCGGTTTCCGCGCTGTTCCAGCAGATTGTGCTCGGGATGGGCGAAGGGCTCGGCGGGCTGGTGGCGCAGACTGCGCGTCCCTACGCGACCGCGGACTATTTCGAGGACGAGCGGTTCCGGCATACGAACCCGATCGACGCGGGCGTTCGCGAGGAAGGGCTCAAGGCGATCCTTGGCGTGCCGTTGGCGATCGGCGGCAAGGTGCTGGGCGTGTTGTACGCGTCCGACCGGTCGTCGCGGGCGTTCTCGACGGCGGAGGTCGCGTTGCTGTCGTCGTTGGCCGCGCACGCCGCGATCGCGCTGGACACTGCGCATTTGCTGGAAGAAACGCGTTCGGCGGCTGCGGAGCTGAATGCGGCCAACGCGACGATGCGCCGGGCTGACGACGCGCACGACCGGCTGATGGACCTCGTGCTCGGCGGCGCGGATTTGCCTGCGGTGGCAGCGGAAGTGGCCGGAGTCTTGCGTGGCTCGATTGCCGTGCACGACGAGGAAGGCGGGTTGCTCGCCGGTACCGCGGTGGCTTTCGACGCGGCCGCAGTGGCTTCGTCACACGCCAACGGCCGCGCAGTATCCACAAAGGACTTCTGGGTCTGCGCGGTGCGAGCGGGTCGCGAATTGCTCGGCAGCCTGACGTTGTCCGGACGGCCGGAGCTGGCCGGGGACGACCGTCGCCTCTTTGAACGGGCTGCGGTTGTCACGGCCTTGTTGTTGCTGCTGCGCCGTTCCGTGGCTCAGGCCGAGGACCAGGTGCGCGGGGAGTTGCTGACGGACTTGCTCACCGCGCCGACCCGCAACCCGGGTTCGCTGGTGGCTCGCGCACGTCGGCTGGGCGTCGATTTGTCGGCACCGCACGCGGTTTTGGTCGCGCACGCGGCCGGGATTTCCCGGCGTGGGCTCGCCGCGGCCTGTGCGCGGTACGGCGATTTGGTCGGTGTGCACGCGGAGCAGGTCGTCGCGCTCGCGCCGGATCAGCCTGCGGCAGCGCGAATCGCGGCGGAGCTGAAGTCCGTTGTGGACTGTCCGGTGACGGTCGGTGCGGCTGGTCCGGCAAGCGGGCCGGAAGCGTTGGCGCAGGCGTACACCGAAGCTGTTCGATGTGTGAATACTCTGCTGGCTCTCGGCCGCGAGGGCGACGGCGCGGCGATGTCCGATCTCGGATTCCTCGGCGTTCTGCTCGGCCGCCATTCCGACCTGTCCGGCTACGTCCGGGCGACGCTCGGTCCAGTCCTCGACTACGACGCCCGCCGCGGCACTGACCTCATCGGCACGCTGCGCGCGTACTACGCGGCTGGCGGGAATTTGGCGCGGGCAAAGGAAACCCTGCACGTCCACGTCAACACGGTGGCGCAACGGATGGAACGCCTCACCGTGCTGCTGGGCGAGGATTGGCGCGAGCCCGAACGGTCACTGGAGATCCAGCTCGCGCTGCGCGTGCATCAACTCGGCGGCTGACGGACTCCAGCGAGAATCAAGTCAAGCATTCGGTCCAGCTGCTCCGGCCCGCCCGGCAGCGTCCGCATACTGCACGCGCCAACGACGGTCACGACGACGTCTTGCGCGCGCACGTCCGCTCGCAGCGTGCCGTCTGCCGCGCCCGCGTCCATGATCAGCTGGACAGCCTCGGTCAGCTCCGCGCGTACCTGAGTCATGTCGACCGTGCCTGCTTCGATAATCGCGCGCAGTGTGTCGGCCATGTCGTGCTTAGTGCTCGCGTACTCGGCGAAGCGGTCCATCCACCGACGTAGTGCGCGAAGCGGCTTCTCGGTCTCGAGCAGCTTCGGTGCGCTCGCGACAACCTGCGCCAACTCGTCCCGGTACAGCGCTTCGACCAACGCTTCGCGGGTAGGGAAGTGACGGTAGAGCGTGCCGATGCCGACGCCTGCTTCGCGCGCGACTCGCTCCAGCGTGACGGGCTCGTCGCCTTCGCCGAACGCTTTGCGGGCAGCAGCGAGCAAGCGGAGACGGTTGCGTTCGGCGTCCGCGCGCGGCTTCTTAGGGCTCGACAAAGCGGAGGGTCCTCCGTTTCTGCTACAGTGGTGATACGGAGGCGCCTCCGCATCACCTTCCACTATGCCACGGCAGGAGTCTTTCCTCATGACGGCAGCCACTTCCCCCGGCGGCACCGCGAAGCTCGCCGGCCACGAGGTCGCGCGGATCGGTTACGGCGTGATGCAGCTCGGCCGTCCCGGAACCAACCGCGCTGACCAGGTAGAACTGCTGCGCTCCGCAGCGAAGGCGGGCGTGAACCACCTGGACACGGCCCAGTTCTACAGCGACGGCCGGTGCAACGAGCTGATCCGCGAAGCCTTCTCGCCCTATCCGGACGACCTGGTCGTGGTGACCAAGGTCGGTGCCGAGGAAGGATCGCAAGGGCTCCGGCTCGCGCAACAGCCAGCGCAGCTTCGCGAGCAGGTCGAGGCCAACCTCGCCACACTCGGTGTCGACCAGCTCGACGTGGTCAACCTGCGCCGGGCGGACGCCGGACCCGGCCTGATCGCGGAAGGCGACCAAATCGTCGACATCGACGACCAGCTCGCCGAGCTGATCTCCCTGCGCGACGCCGGGAAGATCGGCTCGCTCGGGCTGAGCAACGTGTCAGCCGACCAGCTCCGGCATGCGCTCGGAGCCGGGATCGTCTGCGTGCAGAACTCCTACAACGTGCTCTACCGTGCCACCGAACCGGTGCTGGAGCTGTGCCGGGAACTCGGGATCGCCTGGGTGCCGTACTTCCCGCTGGGGTCCGCGTTCGAGCAGGGCCAGGACGTGCGCGGCAATCCGGTCGTGACCGGGATCGCGGCCGAACTCGGCTGTACCCCGGCGCAGGTCGCCCTGGCCTGGCTGTTGCAGCGCTACGACGACACACTGCTGATCGCGGGCACGGCGACGCGAGCGCATCTCGCCGAAAACCTCGCTGCCGGCCAGGTACAGCTGCCCGCCGAAGCGGTAGCTGCCCTGAACCGGCTCGGCTGACCTCAGAAGTTCAACGCCGCGATCCGCTCGACGTCGGCGAGGATGTTGATCTCCGTGATCAGCCCGTCGGACACGGTGAACGACAGCACCGAAACCGGCTTCCCGTCGCGCAGGGCGACGATGCCGGGACCGCCGTTGACGGTCGCGTACTGCGACACCATGCCGGTCGGCCGGAACCGCGACGCGTTGCCCGCGACCTCGGCCGCGCCGCGCACGACCTTCGAGTCCGGGCCGCCGGTGTCGACGCGCAGCAAAGCGTCCGGATGCAGAAGGGTGACGAGCCCTTCGAAGTTGCCGCCGCGGGCCGCGGTGAGCCAGGCGTCCGCGATTTTGCGCTGCTGGGCGCGGTCTGGCGGACCGGCCGGCGTCGCGCCCTGCACACGCCGCCGCGCCCGGCTCGCCAATTGCCGTACCGCTGCGGTGTTCTTGTCGAGCATTGTCGCGATCTCGTCGAAGGGCACGGCGAACATGTCGTGCAGGACGAAGGCGAGCCGCTCCGCCGGGTCGAGCGCCTCCAGCACCACCAGCAGCGCGAGCCCGACCGAGTCCGCGAGGACCTCCTGCTCCGCCGGATCGACGCCGTCCCCGGTTTCCACGACGGGGTCGGGCACCCGGATGTCCAGCGGGTCCTCGCGGCGGGTCGCGCGCGAACGCAGCATGTTGAGGCATTGCCGCGACACGATCGTCGTCAGCCAGCTGCCGGTGTTGCGAATGTCCTCCCCGGACGACCGCGTCACCCGCAGCCAGGTCTCCTGGATGGCGTCGTCGGCCTCGGCGAACGAACCGAGCATCCGGTACGCCACCGCCCGCAACCTGGGCCGATGCTCCTCGAACTGAGCCGCCCAAAAATTCTCGTCCTGTTTTTCGTCCCGCACTGTCACATCTTCTCCTTGGGCCGGGTCCTACCACCAAGACCCGCCGAACGCGGCGGACGTGACAGGAGGAGATCACCATGCAGGCTCGGATGACCCACCCGATCAAGGTGCACCCGGAAGCGATGAAGGCGCTGATGGCGCTGGCCACCGCCACGAAGGACAGCACCGTGCCCGCGACCACGCACCACCTGATCCACCTGCGGGCCAGCCAGATCAACGGCTGCAGCGTGTGCGTCGATCTGCACGCCCGCGAGATGAAGGAGGCCGGCGAGAAGGACGAGCGGATCTGGGCCGTCGGCGCGTGGCGCGAATCGCCGTACTTCACCGACGCCGAACGCGCCGCGCTGGAACTCGCCGAGTGCGTGACGCGGCTGGCCGACCAGTCGGACCCGATCCCGGACGAGGTCTGGGACGCCGCCGCGGACATCTACGACGAGAAGGAACTGTCGGCGCTGCTGCTGTCCATCGCCGGGATCAACGTGTGGAACCGGCTCAACGCCGCGATCCGCCAGCCGGTCGGATCGTTCTGAAACGCACTGGGGGTGTTGCCGGGGCGGCGGTGCGGGGATCCGCCGCCGCTTCCGGCAGCTTCACACACTCGCTGGCAGCTGATCCCGGATCGCGGCGACGGCGGCTCGCGGATCGTCGGCCCAGAAGTCGAGCTGAGTGATTTCGACGGCGCCCTTGCGGCCGAGATCGACCACCTGCGGTTCGCGCAGGGCGACCGAGAGGTTGGTCGACTGGTTGATTCCCACTGCCAGCACGCCGTCTTCGGGCACGGTGACGCCGCCCCGCGCGCGCAGCGATCGGCTCACCTGCCGGACGGAATCGATGCTGGACAACGGAATCCGGCAGTCGAAAAAGGAAAGATAGCGCACCCGCAGCGCGTCCTTGCCGACTGAGTGCGGGTACTTGTAGAGCGTCGCGACGAGCGCGAGGAACCAGAGCGCGCCGAGGATTTCCAGTACCAGCAACGCGATCCGCAGTGGTACGGACTTCACCACCACCTCGACCAGTGCGATGTCGACCGGGTTGACCGCCAGCATCACCCAGAACAGCGGACGGATGCCACGGCTGTAGTGGATCGCGACGCCGTCCGGCGGCACGTCGGCCCGGCGGTGGAACACGAGCGACAACGCCCTCGCCAGTATCAGCACTTGTCTTTTCACGGTGCCCCCAGTGTCAGTCGGCGGTACCCAGCCGCGCGGCCCACTTCTCCTCTATTCTCCCGAATTTCCAGATCGCGAACGCGGCCAACCAGGTGACGACGAACAGTCCGACGATCGCGAAGCCCACGTAGTCCAGGTCCACCGAGGCGATCGCGGCGAGCGGGCCAGAGGTAATGCCGAGCTTCTCCGCGAGCAGTGTCACCAGTTCGATGGTCCCGATGCCGAGCGCGACCGCTACGGAAAGCGCGGTGACCGTGAGGTTGTAATAAATCTTCCGGATCGGCCGGGAGAACGCCCAGCCGTAGGCGTAGTTCATGAGCACGCCGTCCGCGGCGTCGAACAGGCTCATCCCGGCGGCGAACAGGATCGGCAGCACGAGAATCGCGTACCAGGGCAAGGCGAACGCGGCCGCGCCCGCGGCGAGCACGAGCAGCCCGATTTCCGTCGCGGTGTCGAAACCGAGTCCGAAAAGGACTCCCACCGGATAGATGTGCCACGGCTTCCGCACCGCTTTGGTCGCCCCGCGCAACAGCCGGTTCATCAGGCCGCGGTTGTCGAGATGGCGTTCGAGTTCGGCCTCGTCCAGTTCGCCGCGGCGCATCCCGGCGAACACGCGCGCGAGCCCGACGAGTACGACGAGGTTCATGATCGCGATGAGGTACAGGAAAATCCCGGACACCGACGTCCCGATCAGCCCGGTCGTCTCGTGCAGCGCGGAACCGTCGTCCTCCAGCTGTCCGGCGATCGCGCGGACGCCCATCGACAGCAGCAGGCACAGCGCGAAGACGATCGTGGAATGCCCGAGGGAGAACCAGAACCCGACCGACAGCGGACGCTGCCCGTCGGCCATCAGCTTGCGCGTGGTGTTGTCGATGGCGGCGATGTGGTCGGCGTCGAAGGCGTGCCGCATGCCAAGCGTGAACGCGGTGACGCCGAGGCCGATGCCGAAGGTGCCGCCCGCGCCGAGCGCGTAATGCCGAGGCGCGACAACCAGAACCAGCAAACCCCAGCCGACGAGATTGAGCAGCAGGATCACGGCCGCCATGCCGCCGATCGACCAACGGTCGCCGCGAGTGAGCCGCTGCGTCATCGTCGTCCTCTCGCTCACCGGAAAGCCGTGAAGGGCTCCTTGCCGGAATCAGATTCCCGCAAGGAGCCCTTCACAGACAATCAGGTAAAGCTCAGCCGGCGCGCAGGTGCAGCGAATCGAGCGCCTTGCGCACGTGCCCGCCCGCAGCGGACAGCGCCTCGGCGGAGCGGGTGACATCGCTGCCGGACAGCAGGTGCACGAGCGCCACCTTGAGGTCGCCACCGGCTTCGGTGAGCGCGTCCGAGCAGTCGGCCATCGTCATGCCGGTCGCTTCCTGCAGGATCCGGATGGTGCGGCCGCGCAGCTTCGCGTTCGTCGCGCGCATGCTCACCATCAGGTTCGAGTACGTCTTGCCCAGCTTGATCATCGTCGCGCTGGAGAACGCGGTGAGGATCAGCTTCTGCGCCGTGCCCGCCTTCATCCGGGTCGAGCCCGCGATGGCTTCCGGGCCGGTGGCGACGGCGATCAGCACGTCCACGCCAGGCGGTTGCGCGGCGCGCGGGTTGGCCGAGACGAGCCCGGTGTGCGCGCTGATCCGGCTGGCCTCGGCGAGCGCGCCGAGCACGTACGGCGTGCGCCCGGAGGCGGCGAGGCCGAGCACGAAGTCGCCCGGCCGCACCGAGAGGGCGATTTCCGCCGCACCGGCGTCCGCGTCGTCCTCAGCGTTCTCGACGGCCTGCCGCAGCGCCTTCTCCCCGCCCGCGTGGTGGGCGACGAACCAGTCGCCGGGCACGTTGAACGTCGGCACCAGCTCGGCGGCGTCCAGCGTCGCCAGGCGGCCAGAGGTGCCCGCGCCGACGTAATGCACGCGCCCCCCGCCGCGCAACGCCTCGACGGCGTAGTCGACCGCGCGGGCCAGTTGCGGCAGCACCGCGGCCACCGCGTCCGGCACCCGGCGGTCCTCGGCGTTGATCGCGCCGAGGATCCCCATGGTGGACATCAGATCGATGTCCACCGTGCGCGGGTTTCGTTGTTCGGTAGGCGAATCGACGTGCACCGTCTGGCAGGGGACGGACATCAGATCCTCGCTTCTTGGTTCACTTGCCGGTTTCCCGCGGACGACGACGACCGTCAGGTCTGACCCCGAGCCGGTGCGAGCCGACCGCGTCCCTCGTGGCGTCCAACGCGCTGACCGACGCCTCCATGTGACGCTGTGCGACGCCGATGAAGAGGCAGTCGATCACGGTCAGCTGGGCGATCCGGCTCGCGGTCGCCCCCGACCGGAAGGTCGTTTCGCGGGCCGCCGTGGTGAGCACGTGGTCGGCGACCTCGGTGATCGGCGAGCGCGGGAAGTTCGTGACCGCGACGGTCACCGCGCCGTGCTCGCGCGCGACCCGCAGCGCCTCGACCGTGTCCGTGGTCGCGCCGGTGTGCGAGACGCCGATCGCGACGTCGCCCGGCTTCAGCACGGCGGCCGAGGTCAGCATGATGTGCGTGTCCGACCAGGAGAAACTGACCCGGCCGATCCGGTGCAGCTTCTGCTGCAGGTCAGCGGCGACGAAAGCGCTTGCGCCCACGCCGTACACGTCGACCCGGCCGGCTTCGGCGACAAGGTCGATGACGCTCTGCAGCGACGCGACGTCGAGCTGGTCCGCGGTCTCTTCGACAGCGCGCGCGTCGGCGAAGCTGACCTTGCCGATGACGGCCGCCAGGTCGTCGCCGGGGCCGATCTCGCCGCCGAGGTTGCGCGAGGAGCGCGCCTCGGTGCGGGCGGTGTCCGCGGCGAGCGCGATGCGCAGCTGCGGGTAGCCGCCGACGCCGACGGCCTTGCAGAAGCGCGTGACGGTGGTCTCGGAGGTGTTCGCGGCGAGCGCGACCTCGGTGATGCTGCGGCGCGCGACGGCGGCCGGATCCTCGAGGACGACCTTCGCGACGCGCTGCTCGGCCCGGGCGAGTCCGGGCAGCAGAGAGCGGATGCGGACCAGAGGGCTCGCATCGGCGTCGCGCCCCGTCGTCTGACCAGCGAAGTGCTCAGAGGGTGCGCTGCTGACTACGGAATCAGTATCATCCGCCGTCGGAAAGTTACTAACCGTTGGCATTTGCGACAAGGCTACCCACATCCTTCGGCAGAACCACAACCCGTCCGTGTCTGCGGACTTCGGTTTGCGATTAATCGTTGTCAAGAAAGTCGCCAACCGGGTCCACCGCGTTAACGAGCTCAAGCTAACGACTTGGCAACTAAGTGTGTCTAGCGAAGGAGTTTTGTTCCACTGAGTGGGGACACAATGGTGGCAATGCGCGCCGGGGTGCCTACCGAGCGCTCAAAATCCAGCCGGAAGAGGCCAGCTCCGAGGGGTTTCGCTCACCATCGAGAACGACATGGCCGCGTTGGGTGACTTTCACACTATCGAGGGAAACTCCCCGACCCGTGTAATTCGGATCGGTGCTGTAACGCCACCTAAGTGAGGTAACGGCAAACGCGGGCACCTCCGCAGACACCCGCCACCAGGACCGGTGCCCGTGCCCGCTGAGCGAGGACGTCTCGCCGCCGGGTGCACCCGGGCCACGGGCCTGAAGCGGAACAGGTTGCCAATTCACCCCGTCGGTGCTGGATTCGAGCTGCAACGGGTCGCTCGGGCCCTCTGTGTCGACGAAAGCGGCGAAGGACACTCGCAGTGGCGCACCGACTGGAAGCGGCTGAGTGCTGAGCGTAGCGACACCGTTGTTTCCAGGGCTCGCGTACCAAGCGTCGCGGCCTTCGACCGGGCGTACGGCCATCGCCTTGGCGAGCGAGGTCGCCCAGACCTGACGGGCGGTGTTGATGGAACCCCAGGTGCGCGTGGGGTGCACGCGGTTGGTGAGCAGCAACGCGAACGACCGCGATTGGGGGTCGATGACCAGCGTGGTGCCGGTGAAGCCGGTGTGGCCCGCGCTGATCGGCGACGCCAGCGCGCCCATGTACCAAGGCTGGTCCAGTTCGAAGCCGAGCCCGTGCTCGTCGCCGGGGAAGCGCTGGTTGTAGTTCGTCAGCATCTTCGTGACGGTGTCCGGCCGCAGAATCCGGTGCCCGCGGTAGCTGCCGCCGTTGAGGATGGCCTGGCAGAGCACGGCCATGTCGCTCGCCGTGGAGAACACGCCCGCGTGCCCGGCGACGCCGCCGAGCGACCAGGCGTTCTCGTCGTGCACCTGTCCGCGCACGAGCCCGCGCGGCGGGGTTGTCTCGTACTCGGTCGCGGCGACGCGGCCCAGCTTCGACGCGGGCGGGTTGTAACCGGTGTCGACCATGTCGAGCGGCACCGTGATGCGCTCGTGCACGACCTGGTCGAGCGGCTTGCCGGAGAGCTTTTCGATCAGGAAGCCGAGGGTGAGCATGTTGAGGTCGGAGTACAGGTACGTGCTGCCCGGCGCGTTCTTGAGCGGGCTGTCGAGCACGGCCTTGCGCCGCGACGGGATGTCCGGATAGCCCTGCCAGAGCGACGGTGACGGGTCGGCGTCGAAGCCGGAGGTGTGCGTGAGGAGTTGCAGCACGGTGACGTCCTGCTTGCCGTTGACGCCGAAGTCCGGCAGATAGCGCACGACCGGGGCGTTGACGTCCAGCTTGCCCTGCTCGGTCAGCTGCAGCGCGGCGATCGAGGTGAAGAGCTTCGAGATCGACGCCATGTCGAAAATGGTGTCGTTCCGCATCGGGACCTGCTGGTCCGGCGGCAGTTCGGTGCCCTTGGCGTCGGCGTACCGCAGCGCGCCGCCGACGGCGTAGCGGTCCACGACCACGCCGTCGTGCGCGAGCAGGCCGACCGCGCCGGAGAAGTGCGGATGCCCGCTGGCGTCCGGCTGCGTCCAGCTCTTCAGGAACTGCTCGGCGTCGCGGATCGGCCGCGGGTCGAGGTTGACCTCGCCGGGGCTGCCGTCCCGCAGCTTCGTGCTCGCCGGCGCGAACCCGTGCTGCGGACGGTCGAAGCGGCCGGCGAAGCCGCCGTGTCGGTTGTCGATCGTGGCTGCTCCCGCGGTCGTCGTGGCCGCGACTAGGACGGCCAACGTCGCGACGAGCACTTTCCTAGCACGCATGACCGCTCTCCTCAGCGATAGATCAGGTGGGGGCGGCGTCTGCGGGCGAAGTCGGCGAGTTCGGCGCGCCACGCGCCGGTGATCTCGTCCACCCCGGCGCCGGCGTCGACCATGGTGCGCAGCCGCGCGGATCCGGACAGCTTGTCGATCATGTGGTCCGGCCGCCAGGCGAACTTGTCGGGCGCGACGCGCTTGGCCGTCACGAACATCGAGACGGTGGTGCTGATCGCGTCGAAGGCCCGCGGATCGGTGACGGTGACCTGTACGCCGCCGCAAGGCTCGTTCACGAACTTGCCGAAAGTCGGCACGAAGTAGATCTCGCGGAACGCTGCGCCCGGCAAGTGGAGCTTCTCGAGCTCTTCGCGCCAATGCCAGTCGAGGCCGGGCGCACCGATGATTTCGAACGGCCGGGTGGTGCCGCGTCCTTCGGAGAACACAGTGCCCTCGAACATGCCTGTGCCCGGGTACACGAGCGCGGTGTCCGGCGTCGGCATGTTCGGGCTCGGCAGCACCCAACGGAGACCGGTGTCAGCGAAGAAGCTGTCGCGTCGCCAGCCGCGTACCTCGACGATTTCGAGCTTCGCCAGCTTCACGCCTTCGCCGGGCAAGAACTCGGCGGCGAAGAACCGCGCTAGCTCGCCGACAGTCATACCGTGCTGCTGCGCGATCGGCTTCAGCCCGACACCGGACGAGAACTTCGGGTCGAGCACCGGCCCGGACAGTCGTCCGCCGATGGGGTTTGGCCGGTCTAGGACGACGAAGGCCGCGTTGACCTTCGCTGCCGCGACCATCGCCGTGTACAGCGACCAGATGTAGGTGTAGAAGCGCGCGCCGACGTCCGCGATGTCGAAGACGACAGTGTCCAGTCCGGCCTTCTGGAAGAGCGAAGCGAGCTTCGTCGCGTTAGCGCCGTACGCGTCGTACACGGGGATACCGGTGCGCGGGTCGGTGTAGTCGCCTTCGGAGCCACCGGCCTGCGCGCTACCGCGAAAGCCGTGCTCGGGCCCGAAGGCCGCGACGGGACGTACGCCCGCCGCGACCATCGAGTCGACAACGTGGTCACCGTTGGCGAGCACACCGGTCGGGTTGGACAGCACGCCGAGCTTGCGTCCGGCGAGCGGACGCCAGCCCCGCGCGGCGAGCTGTTCGGCACCGGTGAGCACCCGGCGTTCCAGCTCAGCTTGCGGCGCTTCGGTTGCTTCGGGGGCCGCCTGTGCCGCTGCCGATCCGCCCGCGAGCACCGGGACGGCGAGCGCCGGAACGGCCAGGAAATTCCTGCGGTTGAGAGTCACCAGGTCAGTCCGTGTCCGAAGGGGTACTTGACGGTGTGCACGTCCGCCCCGGCGGGGACGTCGACCGGCAGCTTCCCGCTGGGCTTCGTCTCGCCGAGCACGACCTTGGCCAGCGCTTCGAGCGACGGCGTGATGTAGCCGTAGGTAGCGAGCCAGGTCGGCACCGGGTTCGCGTACCCGGCGTCGTACGGAATCTGCGCGGCGACCGCGACCACCGGCTTGCCGGTGTCCATCAGCGCCTGCAGAAGCTTGCCCTGCAAGGGGAAACCGCCGAGGTTGTTGGTCAGCACCACGACAACGTCGTTCTGCTTCGCGGCTGCCGCGGCCTCGGCGATCTGCGCGTCGGTCGGCGTCTGTCCGGTGGCCAGCGCGGTCGCCTTCGTGCCGTGCGCGGTGAACCTGCCGGCAAGCGCTTGCGTCGTGGTCGCGCCCCAGCCGGTGACCAGCACGGTCGACGGCTTCTGCTTGAGCGGCAGCACCCCGGCGTCGTTGGCGATCGCGGTGACCGACCGGTCGGCGATGCCCTGCGCGGTGGCCAGGTGCTCCGGCGTCCCGACCTTCTTCATGACCTGCGAAGGGTTGGTGAACGGCGAGTACAGGATCCCGCGCTTCAGCTTGAGCTTCAGCACCCGCAGCACGCTCTGGTCGATCCGCTGCATCGGCAGGTCGCCGGACTTCACCGCGGCGAGCACAGCGTTGATCGCGACGTCCAGGTGTACCGGCATGAGCAGCTGGTCGACGCCGGCTTTCAGCGCGAGGACCGGGATTTCGGCGTCGCTGTGCAGCTCCCGCACGCCCTGCATCTCGAGCGAGTCGGTGATCACGACGCCGTTGTAGCCGAGTTCGCCGCGCAGCTTGCCGGTGATGATCGGCTTCGACAGCGTCGCCGGCTCACCGGACGGGTCGAGGCTCGGGAACTGGATGTGCGCGCTCATGATCGAGTCGATGCCCGCGGCGATCGCGGCCTTGAATGGCGGCACGTCGATCGCCCGCCACTGCTCCTCGGTGCGGTTGATCTTCGGCAGCCCGGTGTGGCTGTCGGTCGCCGCGTCGCCGTGGCCGGGGAAGTGCTTCGCGGTGGACGAGACGGTCTGGCTCGCCGGCCCGGACTCCTGGTAGCCCTTGACCTCCGCGGTCACGAAACTGCTGGCCAGGTCAGGCCGTCCGGAGAACGACCGGACGCCGATCACCGGGTTGGCCGGATTGGAGTTGACGTCCGCGTCCGGCGCGTAGTCCTGGTTGATGCCGACCGCGCGCAGTTCGTGGCCGAGGATCGTGGCGACCTTGGTCGCGTTGCCGGTGTCCCGGCCGGCGGCGATGGCCATCGAGTTGGGGAACTCGGTGGCCGGCGCGCCCATCCGCGTGACCGTGCCGCCCTCCTGGTCGGTGCCGATCTGCAGCGGGATGTGCGCGCCGCTGGAGATCGCCGCGCGCTGCAGGCCGTTGGACAGCTTCGCGACCTGAACCGGGTCGTCGAAGTTGTCCCGGCTGGTGTTGTTGAAGTAGATGACGCCGCCGAGGTGGTACTTCTGCACCGCCTGCGCGGCGGTGTCGACGCCGAAATCGGTTTGGTTCTTCGGGTTGACCTCGTCGGCGGACTTCCCGTTCACCCACGTGACGAACAGCTGCCCCACTTTTTCTTCCAGGCTCATCCCGCGCAGCGCCTGCGCCGCGGCGGCGTCGAGCTGCGCGGCCGTCTGCTGGGGCGTCTGCTGCGGTTGTTTCGGCGCCGCGAACGCCGAGGAACTCAACCCCCCGACGGCGAGCACCCCCGCGAGGGGAACAGCGAACACCTGCAGCCTCCGCGTGCGCGCGAGTCGGTTCGTCACGAATTGCCTCCCAGTGTCGCGTGCCGCCGCGGGCGAGGACGCGAGTCGTGAAGCGTCCACCGGGCAGCACCGGTATCGGGAAGCTACTCACCGCGACACGGGGTTGTCCATCGGCCGAGCGCAGGAACGGGAGGGTTCACCTGGGAGGACGGCACCTGGGTGCGCGCGGATTTCTTCGAGCCCGGCTCGGTCCGCTGCGCGTGAATATGCCGTCGGTGGACATAACACTGGCGGTGCCCGTCAGCCAAGGGCCAACGGGCACCGCCAGTCAGCGCGAACATCTCGGGCGACCAAGCGTGCAACTCTGGTCGTACCTTCATGGACTCGGCGTCCGGCGTCCCGGTACGCAGTCCCTAGACGACGAGCCTCCCGCGGCGTGCTGCGCGTGGGTACCCGGAGTCCGCGCACGGAGGTTGCCCGGGGTGACAGAGGCTTCTCTTCTACCTCTGTCCTGGCCGAATCAACGTCCGCACCTACTTTCTACGCCGTGAGCGCGGTCACTTCAAGTGCGCGTACGGGTGCACCGGTACAGAGGCTCGATCCGGTGACGGCACCACCCTCAGCAACGGGCCTAGCTGCGGAAACCGCGGGATTGGTACCGCCACGCGGGTGCTCAGTGGCCGGTGCCGCGAGAACGTCGGCGACGGCTGAGGCTGTACCAGGTCGCGCCCGCCGCCACCGCGCCGACGCCGAGCGCGACCATCCCCGCCGACTTCGCCGGGATCCGCGTGCGCAACGACATCGGCCGCTCGAACGCGAGGATCGGCCAGCCGTGCTCGTCCGCGGCGCGGCGCAGCAGCTTGTCCGGATTCACCGCGTGCGGATGGCCGACCACCTCCAGCAGCGGGATGTCGGTGCTGGAGTCGGTGTAGGCGAAGCAGTCGGCGAGGTCGTAACCGTGGGTGGCGGCTTGCTGCTTCGCGGCTACGGCTTTGTTCTCGCCGTAGCAATAGAAATCGACCTCGCCGGAGTAGCGGCCGCCGACGATCTCCATGCGGGTGGCGACGCAACGGGTCGCGCCGAGCATCTCCGCGACCGGCGCGGCGACCTCCTCGCCGGTCGCCGAAAGCACGATCACGTCGTGTCCGTCGGCGAGGTGCTGCGTGATGAGGTCGGTCGCCTCTACGTAAACGAGCGGATCGACTACGTCGTGCAATGTTTCGCGCACGATCGCGGAAACCTGCGCGACATCCCAGCCCGCGCACAGCGCGGAAACCTCGGCCCGCATCCGCTCGGTCTTCTCCGCGTCCGCGCCGGCGAGCGAGAAAACCAGTTGCGCGTAAGCACTTCTCAGTGCTGCGCGCCGGTTGATCAGCCCTTCGCGCAGCAACGGCTTGCTGAACGCGAGCGCACTGGACGACGCGATGATCGTCTTGTCGAGATCGAAGAAGGCGGCTACGCGCCGGGGTGCTTCTTCGCTGCGGGGTTCGGCCACGTGATCAGGATAGGCGTACCGCGCGGTGTTGTTGGCAGCACACCGGGCGTGGCGACGGCCGGAAAATCGATGACATCGACTCGCTTACGGCCTCGGGTGCCGTTATCGAATCGTATGTGTCACTCACACAGCCAACTCATAGCTAACGGAGTTACAGTGAACTGACCCGGTCGTGAACCGGGCTGGTTCAGTCCGACCCCCCGGGGCTGAACCCCTGGCGGCCCTCGTCCCTCCCCCCTGGCGAGGGCCGCCTTCTATTCTCCCGTTTCCGCGTCGGCGAACAATTTTCAGGTCTGGTCGGAAACCATTGCGCTGCCTGCGTTTTCGGGCTGACCTGCGCTGTTGCGGTCGTCCGCTGAGCGCCTTGCGGGCAAGATCAGTTAACCGCTCGCTTACCCTTTCGGCATTTTCTGCGGTCTCTGTGTCGGTTACTGCTTCCGGTGCGGCAAATTTGCTTCTTTCCGCTCGATTTTCCGGAGGTTCTTCGCAGCAATCGTTTTCTCGGCCGAATGTGCGGAGCCGCGCATTGTCCGGTACGGGCGGACGCTCCGGCAGTTCTGGATCGATTTCGGCCCCTGGGTTGTCCACAACCCCTGGGTTGTCCACAGGGCGGAAAAGCGGTCCTTGTCGCGTGGCCTGGGGGCGGGCGACGGTGGAAGTCCGGCCCACGAGACCCAGGGGAGGGGCACATGGCCACCGCACAACCGCTCGTCGTCTCCGGCGAGGGCACCGTGTTCGAAGAGATCCGCCGCGTCGCCGCCGTAGTCGGCTGCGAGTTCGACCACGCGCCGGATCTGGCCGCCGCACGCGGACGATGGACCCGGGCTCCGCTCGTGGTGCTGGACGAGGACATTGCTGTCGACAGCCCGCCAATGCCAGTACGCGACAGTGTCGTGCTCGTCTGCAAAGGCGCACCCGATGTGGAAACCTGGCGGCGCGCCGCCGCGCTCGGCGCCCGCCGCGTGTACAGCCTTCCCGACGACGAAGCGGGTTTGACTGGCGCGTTCGCCGATGTCACCGACGCGCCAGCAGAATCTCCCGGCCCCGTAGTCGCTTTCGTAGGCGGCCGAGGCGGTTCCGGCACCTCAGTGCTTGCCGCTGCGGTCGCCGTCGAAGCCGCTCGCACCGGCTCCGCGCTCTTGGTCGACTGCGACCCGCTAGGCGGCGGATTGGATCTCCCGCTAGGCCTCGAACACACGAAAGGCCTGCGCTGGCCGGAAGTCCGATTGTCCGGCCGGGTTTCCGTCCCTTCTCTGATCGCGTCTCTCCCGAGCCGAGGCAAGCTTCCCGTGCTGTCCTGCGGCCGCTCCGGCGACGGTCCGACACCTCGTGCGCTGTCCGCTGTGGTCGCCGCGGGCAGCCGCGCCGGACGCACCGTCGTCTGCGATTTGCCCCGCCATTTCGACGAGGGCACAGCCGCCGTCGCTTCCGTCGCCGACTTAATCGTGGTGGTCGTCCCGGTCGAATTCCGTGCCTGCATGGCAGCGAAGCAGGTCTTGAACTGCCTCCGCCCGCACACCGAGCGTTTCGCGATAGTCGCAAGTGGACATCCCATCGACGGTGTCCAGGCTTCGCAAACCGCGGGCATGCTTGGCCCGCCCTTGATCGCTGCCGTAGCTCCAGAACGCCGAGTAGCCACCACCTTGGAATCCGGCGAGTTCGACCTGCCCCCGAAAGGTGCACTGGTCACCGCCGCCCGAGCCGTACTGGCCAACGTGCGCCCTCTTCCCACCGCGCAGGCGGCATAGATGACGACCGAGTTGGTAGAACGAGTCCGCCACCGTCTGGCCGGGGAAAGCCGCGGCACCGACCCGATCGCCTTGGCCGAAGCCGTCCGCGCAGAAGCCGGTGGCGCTCTGAGCCACGACGCGGTACTAGCCGCCGTCCGCCAAGCCCGAGACGAGTTCGTCGGCGCAGGGCCGCTGGCCCCGTTGCTGGAGGACGACAGCATCACCGACGTCCTGGTCACCGCTCCCGATCAGGTATGGACCGACGGGCCGGCTGGCCTCGCTCACACGACGATCCGCTTCCCGGACGAGGACGCCGTCCGCCGGCTAGCGCAGCGTCTGGCCCTAGCCGCCGGTCGCCGCCTGGACGACGCCCAGCCTTACGTAGACGGCTGGCTCCCCGCCCGGCAAGGCCGAATCCGTGTCCACGCCGTACTGCCGCCGATCGCCGCCAACGGCACCTGCCTGTCACTACGGGTCCTGCGCCCGGTGACTCACGACCTAGCCGCACTCCACGCCCACGGCTCCCTCGACCCCACCGCCCTGACCATCCTTCAGACAATCCTCAAGCACCGCTTGGCTTTCCTGATCACCGGCGGTACCGGTGCCGGGAAGACGACGCTCCTGAGCGCCTTGCTGAGTGCGGTAGCGCCGACCGAACGAATCGTCTGCGTGGAAGACGCCGGCGAATTACGCCCGACTCACCCACAGTTCGTCAGCCTCGTCGCCCGCCCCGCGAACGTAGAAGGCGCCGGTGTCGTCTCTCTGCCTGAGTTGGTTCGCCAAGCCCTGCGAATGCGCCCAGACCGGCTGATCGTCGGCGAGGTCCGCGGCGCAGAAGTGTGCTCCCTGCTGAACGCCATGAACACCGGCCACGACGGCGGAGCCTGCACCCTGCACGCGAACTCTCCCGCGGAAGCCCCCGCACGCCTGGAAGCACTGGCAGCTCTAGGCGGTCTGCCCAGGGATGCCTTGCACAGCCAACTAGCCGCAGCAGTCCGCGTAATCCTCCACATGCGCCGAACAACCACCGGCCGCCGCCTGACGGAAGTCGCAGTACTCCAGCGCTACCACGGAGAAGTAAGAATCCACCCCGTCTGGCGCGACGGCCACTGGACGAGCCGTCGTCCTCTCTTCACCGCACTGACTAGTCCCGCACCCGCCCGCGACTAGCTCCTCCATTGTCCGACCATCCCAGCATCGAGGTGACCCGTTGATCTCCGCATGGCCGTTCCTCTGCGCAGGCACCGGAATCCTGTGCTGGCCAACCGCCCCCAACCGCCTGCTCCCGTCTCCGCGCATCCGGCTCCGCCTCCCCATCCCGCCCCGCCAGTCCCTCTGGCTGGCCCCGGCCGTCATAGCCCTGCCACTGGCCGGAATCGGTGCCGCGATAACCACCGCCCTGCTCACCCTCGCCGTACGACAGGAATGGCACAGCAGAAGGGAAACCACCGAAACCCTGACCCGCGCCGAACGCACCTCGACCGTCCTCCGCACGATGGTCTCCGAACTACGCGCCGGTGCCCACCCAGTAGCCGCCGTCGAAGCAGCCGCCGAGACCGTCCCTGAACTAGCCGCAGAACTGCACAACCTCTCCACCGCCGCCCGGCTGGACGGAACCCTGCAATCGTCCGTGCTCCCCGCCGTCGCCCAATCCTGGAACCTCGCCCGCCGCCACGGCCTGCCCATCGCCGACGTCCTCGACGCCGCCCGCCGGGACGTCGACGCCGAAGTCGCGTTCACCCGTCGCCTGCACGCGAAAATGGCAGGCCCGCGCATGAGCGCAATAGTCCTGACCGTGCTCCCCGTCGGCTGCCTGGCAATGGGCCAGCTCATCGGAGCCGACCCGCTCTCGGTCTTGACCGAAACCCTTCTCGGACAAGCCTTCCTAGTCGCGGGCGCAGCCCTGCTTTGGGCAGGCACCGCCTGGTCCAGAGCCCTGACCAACCGCAAGGCCGCCCCATGACCACCCTGAGCCTCGCCCTGATCGCCACCGCACTGCTGCTCTGGCCGAACGCCACTCCGCCCCGGCACCTAGCCCCGCCCAAGCGCTCACGCCGCACCCTGCGTCCAGAGGTCTGGCACCCCGCCGTCGCACTAGTCGCAGGCCTGTCCGCCGCTGTAGTCGCTGGAATCCCAGTAGGACTAACCGTCGGAGCGGGTGCCTGGTGGCTTCTCCGCAAGTCCCGTCAACCCAAAAACCCGGACGACGTCTCGGAACGACTCCGTTCCGCGTCAGTCCTAGACCTGCTAGCCGCCTGCCTGCGCGCCGGAATGCCAGTCCCCATCGCTCTGGAAGCGGTAGCACCCGGCGCGCCCCCAGACACCGGAAACGCCCTGCACGCCACAGCAAACCTGCTGGCGCTAGGCGCGGATCCGGCCCCCGCCTGGGCACCGCTGCGAGCCCGGCCAGGCTTCGCCGAACTGGCAGTCGCCGCCACCCGAACCGCGCGGTCCGGGGCAGCACTCGCCTCGACCGCAGACGATCTGGCCCGCCGCGCACGCGACGGACTGGGCGTCGAAGCCGAAGGACGAGCCGAACGTGCCGGGGTCGCCCTGGCCCTGCCGGTAGGGCTGTGCTTCCTGCCCGCGTTCTTCGCCCTCGGCGTGCTGCCGGTAGTGCTCGGCCTGGCCGGGCGAATCGGCGGCCTGCTGTGAACCCCTCCACGACAAACTCCACGACAGAAAGGGAAACCGACCATGTGGTTCTTGCCCGGAGACGAGGGCACCACCACCGCCGAATACGCCATCGGCACGGTAGCCGCCGCAGCGTTCGCGGTGGCGCTCTACGTGCTGCTCAGCGGAGACTCGGTCTCCGCCGCGCTGGCCGGCCTGGTGCAAAAAGCCCTGACAGTGGCCACTTGATGGCCAGCCGTCGCCGGGACGGCGGATTCGTCACGGTAGAAGCCGCTCTTTCGCTGGGCGCACTGACCGCCGTGCTGGCGATCCTGCTCGCCGGCACGAGTGCGATCGCCGGACACCTCCGCTGCCTGGACGCCGCCCGCGAAGCCGCCCGCCTGACCGCGGCCGGACAACCAGAAGCCGCCGACGCAGTGGTCCAAACCATTGCCCCGCGCGGCGCACACCTGACCATTCGCCGCGCCGGCGACGGCGTCACCGCCGAAGTAACCACCGACGCCCTGGCTGTTCTCCAGCTGAACGCAACCGCCTACGCCATCCTCGAACCAGGCTCAACGTCATGACCGAAGAACAACCAGCCGACGCAGGCGTAGCCACCATCTGGACAGCCCTGGCCGCCACCACCCTGATCGCCATCACGGTCCTGGTGTGGTGGCTAGCCGCGGCCATCACCGCCCGCCACCGCACCGAAGCCGCCGCCGACCTCGGCGCACTGGCCGCCGCAGCCCACGCCGCCGCCGGACCGACCATCGCCTGCGCCCGAGCCAAGGAGGTCGCCGACCACGAACGCGCAGTGTTGACCAGTTGCCGCTGGCACAACCGCGACACTTTCGTCGAAGTCCGCGCCACCACCGCACCGATCCCTGGCCTACCCGCCCCCACCGCGAAGGCGCGCGCCGGTCCGGTAGACCTGCCTCCCTAGCCGGGCAGTCGCTACGGGCCCACTCGGCGGGTCCCGCGCTGACGCGGCCGCTGCGGACGATCGGCATCGGCAACTGGAGAAGTGCCCTCGCGGGCGCAGCCGAGCCCGTCGGTAACTGCGGTGACGGGCGGTTGCGCTCGGGACGACTCAGGCGGGCCTGTCTGAGTTAGGGACCGGCCGTGCTGTCCGGCGCCGAGCCTGGCTGTCCGCGGTCAGCGGCCCTCGGCGTGGGCAGGTTGCCGCTTCTAGCTGGTGGTCCTGCACCGCTCGGCGCGGGGCAGGAGGGCTCACGCCAGTTCGCCGAACTAGCGGCCACTCGCGGGCACGGCATCGTCCTGTCGATGTCGTGCCTCGCCGTTCCATTCAGTCGCCACGAGCTTGAATCAAGCCCGGTGTTCAGCCAGTTCAGCCCAGCGGCACATCCCCGCGCGGACGGTTCGAGCAGCCGCCACCAGCCCAGTGCGCGACTTGTATCGGGAACCGCTCCGCTAACCCCGCCGCGGCCCGCCGACCTCCGTGCCGCCCCAACCGACCCGCTGACCCTCCGCACTGGCCTCCTGACCCTCCGCACCGACCCATGCCCGCCTCAACCGAAGAGATTTGCAACCTGCCACCCTCTCCCGCGCACCTCTCCCGTCCGGTCGCCTCGCACCGCCGCCCGAGGCCTTCCGGTCGGCCACCGGAACCGCTCATCGCCGTCCCGGCCGCCAGGTGATCAGTCCGCAGGGCCCCCACGCGTCCGGACTTTTCCGGCACCGCCGACGAGTGGCGTACGCCACGAGCAGCGGTCGCTGGCGAACGCCGAACGGTTAAATCCCCAGTTCAGCGACCTGTCAGCCGGGATGCGCCAGCACCCTCGCGAAAAGGTGAGAAAGTGTCGAATCCCGTGGTGGGCCCGTTCTCGCCGGGTGGGCGGCGGGCCCAGCGGCCGGTGATCGGCGCGTTGTTATCGGCCGGACAGTGGGCTACCGGGCGTTCATCGCTCGGTAACGGCCGGTTGTCGCGCGGAGTCTTCCCGGCAATGTGCAACTTGCCGTTTAGTGAGACATGCGCCACCACGGCCCCGACCCGGACGGCGCGAAAACCGGACCTCGAAGGCAGGAAAGCAATGTTGGACGCGAATTGGCCGGACAGCTGGCGGAACGCCTTCCGCATCGAACTGCGTGCGGAGGCGATCGGCCTCGCCTGGCGCGGCTGGCCGGTGCTTCCGGGGGCGACCCCGGAACCGATCACCGCGGAGGGGGACGACCTGACCTGGCGCCGGCCGGTGCCGGTGCGCGACGACTGGCGTGAGCTTCTCGGCACGCACGCCCACGAGGTCGCTGGCTGGTTCTCCGACCGTACGCACAGCCTGCTCGTGGCGACCGGCACCGTGCTCGACGCGGTCGAGGTGGACCAGGAACTGGGCAAGCGCGCCGCGCGGCTGCTGCGGGCCATCGGGCACCCGGCCCCGATCGTCGCGATGCCGAACGGCCGGTGGCTGTTCCTCACCTTGCCCGCCGAGCACCTGCCCGCCGAACTCGCCGAGCAGGTTGCCGTGCAGTGGCACGGCAAGGACAGCTACATCCCGCTGCCGCCGTCGCCGTTCCAGCACGGTGTCGTGCACTGGCGCGTGAAGCCGGAGGTGTGCGGCTGGAAGCTGCCGCCCGCCGCCGAGGTGCAGGACGTGCTGGTCCGCGCCCTTGCCGACGAGCACGCCCCGATGCTGGTCGAAAGCACCGCCGCCTGATCCGGTCCCATCCCGGCAGGCAGCACGCGACAACCGAAGAAAGTCTTCACGTTCCACCGTGGCCGCACTGTTCCCCGTGCTGACGCAACGCCCCGAGCACGGCTCCCAGTACGGCCACTGCCCCCGCCTTGTCCAGCGGATCGTTGCCGTTCCCGCACTTCGGCGACTGGACGCAGGACGGGCAGCCCGTCGGGCACTCGCAGGAGACGATCGCCTCCCGCGTAGCGGCCAGCCACGGGACAATCGCGGCATAACCGCGGTCGGCAAACCCCGCACCCCCGGGATGCCCATCGTGCACGAACACCGTCGCCTCCCCGGTGTCCTCGTGCCACGCGGTAGACACCCCGCCGATGTCCCAGCGGTCGCACGTAGCGAACAGCGGTAGCAGGCCGATCGCCGCGTGCTCGGCGGCATGCAGGGCACCGGGGACGCGCGCCGGAAGCAAACCGGCGCCCCCCGGTGCTCTGCCAGCACCCCCGGTCCCCACCGGTCCCACCGCACCACCGATCTCCACCCCGGCACCGGGCCCCCGCCCAGCCGCCGGACCCCCAGAAACTTCGCCGGTTACCCCGACAACCGACGAGGCGCCCCCGGTCCCCACCGGTTCTCCAACCGCACGACTGGCCGCTGCCCCCGAAGCGGTCCCGCGGAATTCCGCGGTGGTTGGCGACACGCTCCCGGTCCCCACCGGTTCGCCAGCCGCCCCGCTGGTCGTTGGCTTGGCAGCGGTTTCGCCGGTGCCGCCAGCGGCTGGCGAAGGTTGACCGGTCCCCACTGGTTCACCAACCGCGGTCCCCGCAGTGGTTTCGCCGGTGCCACCAGTGACCAGCGAAGGTTGCTCGGTCCCCACTGGTTCGCCAGCCGCCTGGCTGGTCGTTGGCTCGGTACCGGTTTCGCCGGTGCCGCCAGCGACTGGCGAAGGCCGCCCGGTCCCCGCCGGTTCGCCAGCAGTCTCATAGGCCCCAGTCCCCGCAGCCGTTTGGCCGCCAGCCCCGGGGGTTGGCGACCCGGCCGCCGCCGATCCGCCAGCCGCCTCCATGGTCGTTGGCTCAGCAGCGGTTTCGCCGGTACCGCCAGCGACTAGCGAAGGCGACCCGGTCCCGACCGATCCGCCAACCGCCTCACCGCCCGTCGGCTCCGCAGCGGTTAAGCCAACCCCGGCGGCCGACCCGCCAGCCACCCCACCGGCCTCCGGACCCGAAGCGGCTCCACCGGCAATCCGCGACCCAGCCACCGAGCCCGGCTTCCCAGCCGGACCCTCCAGCAGTTCCCCCGAAACCGTGTACCACACCGCCCTCGTGTGAAGGCTCTGCTCCGGCAGGTTGAGCGGCGTATGGTCCAGCACCTCACCCGATGGCCGCCGCCGCAGATACCCCACCACCTGCGACGTCACCGCTACCTCGCCCAGGCACACCGTCACCCCGCCGTGGCGGCACTGCTCTTCCGTCGACAGCACCGAAATGTCCACGATCTCGCGCGGCGAAGTCGTCCAGTCCGGGTCCTCCGCGTGCACGAGCGCCAGGCCCGTCTCCAAATCCAGCTCGTCAACCACATACGACGAACCCTGGTGCAAATACACCGCACCGGGATGGACGGAGTAGCAAGCCGAACCTGGGTCGACGGTGCCGAGCATCCGGCCCGAATCCGCTTCCACCACCGCGATCTGGTCACCGCCCGAGCCGCGGATGCCTACCTCCGGGTGCGGGCGGTCGCGCGAAGTCCAGTACCAGCCGCTGGAACGACGGCGCAGCAGTTTCTGCTCGGCGAGATCCGCCAGCACCGCCCGGGCCGCGTCGCCGCCGAAGGTTTCCAGTTCTGGTTCGGTGAGCGGCAGTTCGGCGACGGCGCACGCGAGCTGCGGGCCCAGCACGTACGGGTTCGTCGGGTCCAGCACGGCCGTTTCCACTGGGCGTTCCAGCAACGCAGCGGGATGGTGCACCAGGTAGGTGTCGAGCGGATCGTCCCGGGCGACGAACACCACCAGCGCTTCATCGCCCGACCGGCCCGCGCGGCCGGATTGCTGCCAGAACGACGCGAGCGTGCCGGGGTAGCCGGCCAGGACCACGGCGTCCAGGCCGGCGATGTCGACGCCCAGCTCCAACGCGTTCGTGGTCGCGACACCGAGCAGCCGCCCTGAGAGCAGGGCCTGTTCCAGGGCGCGTCGCTCCTCCGGAAGATAGCCGGATCGGTACGCGGCAACGGTATCCGCCAGCCGAGGGTCCACTTCGGACAGCAGGCGGCGAGCCCCGAGCGCGGTCAGCTCGGCGCCGCGGCGGGAGCGGACGAAAGCCAGCGATCGCGCGCCTTCGACTACCAGTTCGGTGAGAATCCGCGCGGTCTCGACGCCAGCCGGACGGCGGACGGGCGCGCCGTTCTCGCCAGTCAGCTCATCCAGCAGCGGCGGCTCCCACAGCGCGACGGTTCGCGCCCCGCGCGGAGAGGTGTCGTCGGTGATCGCGGAACATTCCACGCCGGTGAGCCGGGTAGCGAAGGCGGCGGGCGAGGCGGTGGTCGCCGAAGCCAGCACGAACACCGGCGAAGCGCCGTAGTGCTCCGCCACCCGACGCAAACGGCGCAGCAACAGCGCGACGTGCGAGCCGAAGACGCCGCGATAGCTGTGGCATTCGTCGACCACGACGTACCGCAACCGGCGGAAGAACTGCGTCCAGCGGGAGTGCGCCGAGAGGATGCCCCGATGCAGCATGTCGGGGTTGCTGAACACCCAGTTCGCGTGCGCGCGAACCCAGTCGCGCTCTGTCATCGGGGTGTCCCCGTCGAACGCCGCCGCGCGTACTCCCGCGATGTCCAAAGAGGACACCGCGCGCAGCTGATCAGCGCCGAGCGCCTTCGTCGGCGAAAGATACAGCGCGGTCGCCCGCGCGTCCGTGGCCAGCGCGCTGAGCACCGGCAGCTGATACGCCAGCGACTTCCCGGACGCGGTGCCGGTGGACACCACGACGTGCGTGCCCGAATGAGCCAGCGACGCCGCCTCGACCTGATGCCGCCACGGTTTTTTCACTCCGGCCGCGCCGAACGCGGCCACGACCGACGCCTCCGCCCACTCCGGCCACGGCTCGTGCCGGGCCGCGCGTTCCGGCAGCCGGGACACGTGCGTGACCGGATTCTCGTGCGCCGGGATCCCTGCCGTGACCCGGTCCAGCAGCCTCCGTCCTCGCTCTCCCACCACGTGCCGAAGCTTCGCACAGGGCACCGACAAAACCGGGGCGAGATCGATCCAGTGACCAATCACACATGGTTACCGAACGTGCTGTCGCCGGGACACATTGCGGACGCGCAGATCACTACCAATACACTCCCTCGATCCACACCCACTGTGGCGAGCGTCATGTGAGACGTGCATTGCTTGCACGGCTAGCGTGTCCTTCGGCACAGATCCACGTCAGTGCAGGCGCGCCGGGTACGACGGGCCAGCGCTGGCCAGACGGCGTTCCCAGGAGGACGAATGTCCCGGCAGTTCCTCGCGGAGGGCGGTATCACGCTCTCCGGGGGTGGCTACACCATCGTCGGTGTGGTCGCCGTGGTCGCCCTTGTCGCACTGGCCATCGGTTACGTCCTGCTCAAGGAGGTACTGGCCGCGGGCCAGGGCACCGCCAAGATGCAAGACATCGCCAAGGCAGTGCAGGAAGGTGCGGCCGCATACCTGAAGCGGCAGCGCAACACCCTCGCCATCTTCGGCGTGATCGTGTTCCTGCTCCTGTTCGCGCTTCCCGCGGACGACTGGAGCGAACGGATCGGCCGGTCGATCTTCTTCCTCGTCGGGGCGGTGTTCTCGTTCACCATCGGCTACCTCGGCATGTGGCTGGCCACGCAGGCGAACCTGCGCGTGGCCGCCGCGTCGCGCGAGGAGGGCGGTCGCGAGAAGGCGATGCGCGTGGCGTTCCGCACCGGCGGCGTGGTCGGCATGATCACCGTCGGGCTCGGCCTTTTCGGCGCGGCGATCGTGGTGCTCGTCTACACCGGCCAGGCACCGAAGGTGTTGGAGGGCTTCGGTTTTGGCGCGGCGCTGATCGCCATGTTCATGCGAGTCGGCGGCGGCATCTTCACGAAGGCCGCCGACGTCGGCGCTGACCTGGTCGGCAAGGTGGAGCAGGGTATCCCCGAGGACGACCCGCGCAACGCCGCGACGATCGCCGACAACGTCGGCGACAACGTGGGCGACTGCGCGGGCATGGCCGCGGACCTTTTCGAGTCCTACGCGGTGATGCTCGTCGCCGCGCTGATCCTCGGCAGCTCCGCTTTCGGCGCGCACGGCCTGATCTTCCCGCTGATCGTGCCCGCCATCGGCGTGATCACCGCGGTGATCGGCGTCTACATCACGAAGGCGCGCGCCGGCGAGGGCGGCCTGGTCACGATCAACCGCTCGTTCTACATCTCCGCCGTCATTTCCGCGGTGCTGTCGGCGGTCGCCGCGTTCGTGTATCTGCCGAGCAGCTTCGCCGACTTCGGCGAGGGCTTCTCGCACAACACCGGCAACCCGGCGGTGATCGCCACGGTCTCGGTGATCATCGGCATCGTGCTCGCCGCGCTGATCCTGCGCATCACCGGCTACTACACCGGCACCGAGCACAAGCCGGTGCAGGACGTCGGCAAGACGTCGGAAACCGGTGCGGCGACAGTGATCCTGTCCGGTATCTCGGTCGGGTTCGAGTCCGCTGTGTACACCGCGCTGGTGATCGCCGCGGCTGTGTTCGGCGCTTACCTGCTCGGCGGCGGCGTCGCGCTGTTCGCGGTGGCACTGGCCGGCACCGGCCTGCTGACCACTGTCGGCGTCATCGTCGCGATGGACACCTTCGGTCCGGTCTCGGACAACGCGCAGGGCATCGCCGAGATGTCCGGCGACGTCGACGAAAAGGCCGCGCAGATCCTCACCGAACTGGACGCGGTCGGCAACACCACCAAGGCCATCACCAAGGGCATCGCGATCGCTACCGCGGTGCTGGCGGCGACTGCTCTGTTCGGGTCCTATTCGGACGCGATCGCCAAGACTGTCGCCGAACGCGGCGAGGGCGCGGTCACCGCGGTGAGCTCGTTCGTCAACCAGGTGGTCAGCCCGAACACGCTGGTCGGCGTCATCGTCGGTGCGGCAGTGGTGTTCCTCTTCTCCGGCCTCGCGGTCAACGCGGTTTCGCGTGCCGCCGGCGCGGTGGTGTACGAGGTGCGCCGCCAGTTCCGCGAGATCCCCGGGATCATGGAGGGCACCACGCGGCCCGAGTACGGCAGGGTCGTCGACATCGTCACCCGCGATTCGCTGCGGGAGCTGGCGACGCCGGGTCTGCTGGCCGTTTTCGCGCCGATCGCGGTCGGGTTCGGCCTCGGCACCGGCGCGCTCGCCGGGTATCTGGCGGGCGCGATCGCGACCGGCACGCTGATGGCGATCTTCCTCGCCAACTCCGGTGGGGCCTGGGACAACGCCAAGAAGCTTGTCGAGGACGGCAACCACGGCGGCAAGGGTTCCGACGCGCACGAGGCGACGATCATCGGCGACACGGTCGGCGACCCGTTCAAGGACACCGCCGGTCCCGCGATCAACCCGCTGATCAAGGTCATGAACCTGGTCTCGGTGCTGATCGCGCCCGCGGTGGTCACGCTGACGCTGGGCGGCGGCGCGGACACCACGTGGCGGATCGTGATCGCGGTGGTCGCGGTCGCGGTGATCGTCGCGGCGATCGTGGTGTCCAAGCGGCGCGGCAGCGTCATGGCGGACACTCCGGCGGAGGCGAAAGCCTGACGCGTTGCTCCATTCGGGCCCGGTACGCCTTGTGCGTACCGGGCCCGTTCGCGTTCACACCCCGGGGCGAGTTGCGGACTACTGGCGGGTCGGTACCGTGCGGAGGACACGGAGTTCGACGGACAGGAGTGGTGCGGGTGCGGCCGCGGTGGACCGGGTTAGCCGCGCTGGCAACAGGAATCGGCATCGGGCTCTCCGGCTGCGGGCAACCGCCGCCGCCGTCCGAGCAGGTCGCCTCCGGCGGGCACGCGGACGCGGCGAACCCCACCGATCCGGCCGCGAAATGGGCCGACGGATACTGCGGGGCGGTCACGCATCTGGTTCGTGCGCTGGCGAATCTGCCTTCGATCGACCCGAGTTCGTCGGCGCAGGCCACTCGCACGTCGAGCGATCTCCTGGCCTCGGTCGCCACCGGCATCGACCAGACCGTGGCCGGGCTGCACCGGGTCGGCCCGGCTCCGCTGCCCGGCGGCGAACCGGCGCGGACGGCTTTGCTGAGCCAGTTCACTTCGGTGCGGCACCAGGCCGACGAAGTGCGCGGCAAACTCGACGCCGCCGACAATCCCGACGCGGTGAAAGCGGCGCTGGACGACGCGAAATCGGCTATCGACCAGATTTCCCAGCTTGACGTCCTCAAGGGCCTGGACGCGACGCCAGCCCTGTCGGCGGCGGGCAAGCGCGCGGCGGGCTGTCAGGAGCTGGTGGTCCCGCCCGCGCCACGCTGATCGACGCCCGAGGGCGATGGCGGAGCGCGCAACGCGTGCAGCCAGGCCAACCCGATCACTTGCTCACCGCTCGCTTCGGCGGCGCTGGCCTGACCGAAAACGAGCGGGAAGCCGTCCTCGGTGGCGCGGAACAACTCGCGGGGCTAGAACGACAAATCGATCTGGAGTGAGGGGCCGAGAAGGAAGACCCGGTAGCGAACTCCTTCACGCGACGTCACGTCGAAGGTGTCGGCGACTCCGAACTTTTCGCCGAGCGACCGTGTCCAGCGCGCGACGACCGCGGGCTCGTCCGCGGCTTCCGCGAGCTGGAGGACGAGATCGATGTCCGACCAGCGGTCCTCGGTACCGCGGGCGGCCGGTCCGCCCAGGGCGGCGGCGATCAGCTCGGCACGGATCCGGGCGCGTTCGCCGACCTCGAACACAGTCATCCCCTCGCGTACCGGTATTACTGTCCGGCAACGCTGCGTGCCCGGGAAAAACCTCGGCGTGACGCTCGCCTTCAATCGAACTTGTGTTCTATCATCGGCCGCGTGGATCGGACGATCTCGCTGTTCTCGGCGGAGGCGACCGGCCCGGGCTTGCCTGACCTGGCCGGGCTGTTGTGCTGTCAAGGGCAGATCACCGGGTTCGGCCGCACGGCGGCGCGGCTGTCGGTGCTGGTCGAGGAGCCCTGGCGGGCCCGGGTGCTGGCGCGGGAATGCCGCAGCCGGGGCGCGGACGCGCAGGTCGCGGTGGCCGAATGCGGCAGTCCGCAGGTGCGCACGTCGTTCCGGGTCGATCTGCTCGGTCTCGCCGAACAATGGCTCCGGCCGGGGCACACCGGTCCGGCAGAGGACGATTCGGGCAAGGCGGTGCCAGGCGGGTTCCGGCTGAGCGGCGCGATGCTGCGGATGTGGGCGCTCGCGGCCGGCCGCCCCGAACCCGGCGGTTATCTGCTGGGCGTCGATCCGCTGGCTCCGGGGACGCACGAGGAATTGCTGGCCGTGCTCGCGCCGCTGGGCGTCCAGGCACGGCTGCTCGGGCCGCGAGCGGAGCAGCCCGCCGTGCGGGTCAGCGGACGGCGGAAGCTGGCTGGTCTCCTGGAACTGATCGGCGAACCTCCGGCCGGGGCGGAAGCGGCGTGGCCGGAGCTGCCACCAGCCGGGGAACGTCGCGAGAGGACGCCGGGAGAATCGCGTCGCGGGGCTCCGGCGGAGAGTCCTTCTCAGTATTTACTGGAGGCTGTGGGATAGCCGTGGCAGAAGAAAGGTCCCCCATCGCTCAGCGGAGCGACGAGGGACCTTTCCGGGCAAGCGTCTTACGGTTTCGGCAGAGTGCAGCCCTGCTGGTTGAGGTCGATCTCGTTGGCCGCGGTCAGGCAGGCCGGAATTCCGTAGGTCTGCTCGCCGTACTTGTAGTTCGGCCGCACGGTCACGTTGCCGGCTTCGTCGACCTCGCACGGGTTGTTCAGCGTGCAGCGCTCGCCGTTGTCGTTGGCCGTGTTGTTCACGCCGATGACCTTGCCGGTGTTGCGGTCGACGACCGGCGAACCGGAGGTGCCGCCGATGGTCTCGCAGCCGGGCACGTAGCGGATCGAGTCCTTCCAGACCCAGTTGTTCTCGTGCAGTTCGTGCACGAAACCGTCGATCGAGCAGGAGTAGATCTGCTTCCAGTACCCGGACACCACGTCGATCGGCGTGCCCGCCTGCGGGTGGCTGTTGACCAGTTCGAGCGGCGGGACGCTGTACTTCTGCTCGATGTCGGCGTAGGTCTCGCTCAGCTGGTACAGCGAGATGTCGGTGTCGGTCATCGTCGCGTAGACGACCTTGGTCGCCGTCACGGTGCCCACCGAGCTCTGCCCGTCCGGCGACAGCAGATCGAACGAGCGGTTCGAGCCCTGCCCGACAATCACCTGACCCGGTTCGGGCATGCCTTCCTCAAGACAGTGGCCGTTCGACAGCACCATCGCGGGCGCGTCCATCGGCGTGGCGGCCGGTTTGACGACCGAACCAGAGCAGTTGGACAGCGCCACGGCACCGGTGAACGTGGTGGTCGCCGCGCTTGCTTCGGGGGCGGTGACCAGCGCGAATGTCGCCGCGACGGCGATCGCGGTGCCAACCAGTCGGCGGATCATGGTGGGTTCCTTTCGGCTGGGGGGAGGAATAAGTGAACCGTCGACAGACTTGGACCCGCCACCGTCTAACGGAGGGTATCGGTGGTATGACCGGTTACCCTGCACGGCACGTGTCCGACATCACGTGCTAGGTGTGGAGGAGAAACATCGCCGAGGTCAGCGGCGATCCGACGGGCAAGGGCCCGGCGGCTCGTCAGGGCACCTCGACGCTGCGCGGACACCGGGGACGTGCACACTGACAGGTCGAGACGCGGGCGCAGTACCCCTCTGACGCAGGGGGGAGAGCGCCGCTGCGGCGGCGCGGAGATGAGTGGAGAGCAGGGCAGCGTGGCAGGAACACGGACCAAGAAGAGCGGTACCGGGGGCAGCGGTGCCGATCGACGGCGGCTGGTGATCGTCGAGTCGCCAACCAAGGCCCGCAAGATCGCCCCCTATCTCGGCGGCAACTACGTCGTCGAGTCCTCCGTCGGGCACATCCGGGACCTGCCCCGCGGCGCCGCCGACGTCCCCGCCCAGTACAAGGGCGAATCGTGGGCTCGGCTCGGCGTCGACATCGACAACGACTTCAAGCCGCTCTACATCGTCACCCCGGACAAGAAGTCCAAGGTCACCGAGCTGAAGGGACTGCTCAAGGACGTCGACGAGCTTTACCTCGCGACGGACCCCGACCGCGAGGGCGAGGCCATCGCCTGGCACCTGCTGGAGACCTTGAAGCCCAAGGTCCCGGTGCGCCGGATGGTCTTCCACGAGGTCACCGAGCAGGCCATCCAGGCGGCCGCCGCGGCCACCCGCGAACTGGACGCCGACCTCGTCGACGCGCAGGAAACCCGCCGCATCCTCGACCGGCTTTACGGCTACGAGGTCTCGCCGGTGCTGTGGAAGAAGGTCATGCCGAAGCTCTCGGCGGGCCGCGTGCAGTCGGTGGCGACCCGGATCGTCGTGGAGCGCGAGCGCGAGCGGATGCGCTTCACCTCGGCGTCGTACTGGGACATCTCGGCGACCATGGACGCCGGTGCCGAGGCTTCGCCGCGCAACTTCCCGGCTCGCTTGGTCGCGGTGGACGGTTCGCGGCTCGCGACCGGCCGGGACTTCGACTCGAACGGCCAGCTGAAGGGCAACGCCGCGGACATCCGCGTGCTCGGCGAGTCCGAGGCCCGGGCGCTGGCCCAGGGGCTGCAGGACCGCGACTACAAGGTCGCGAGCGTCGAAGAGAAGCCGTACACGCGCAAGCCGTACGCGCCGTTCATGACGTCCACGCTGCAGCAGGAGGCGGGCCGCAAGCTGCGCTTCACCTCCGAGCGCACGATGCGGGTCGCGCAGAAGCTGTACGAGAACGGTTACATCACTTATATGCGTACCGACTCCACGACGCTGTCGGAGTCGGCGATCACGGCCGCGCGAAACCAGGCAACGCAGCTGTACGGCAAGGAGTACGTCTCGCCGTCGCCGCGCCAGTACACGCGCAAGGTGAAGAACGCGCAGGAAGCGCACGAGGCGATCCGGCCGTCGGGCGAGGTCTTCCGTACGCCAGGTCAGGTCGCGAAAGAGCTGGACACCGACGAGTTCCGGCTCTACGAGATGATCTGGCAGCGCACCATCGCGTCGCAGATGGCGGACGCGAAGGGCACCACGATGTCGGTGCGCATCGTCGGCACCGCGTCGACTGGCGAGGAGTGCACCTTCGCCGCTTCGGGCCGCACGATCACCTTCGCCGGCTTCCTGAAGGCGTACGTCGAGGCAGTCGATACCGAAGCCGGCGGCGAGGCCGACGACAAGCAGAGCCGGCTTCCGGTGCTGGTCAAGGACCAGGGCCTGACCGCGCCCGAGCTGTCCGCGGACGGCCACTCCACGTCGCCGCCCGCGCGCTACTCCGAGCCGAGCCTGGTCAGCAAGCTGGAAGAGCTGGGCATCGGCCGCCCGTCGACGTACGCGTCGATCATCAAGACCATCCAGGACCGCGGCTACGTGTGGAAGAAGGGCTCCGCGCTGGTGCCCTCGTGGGTCGCGTTCGCCGTGGTCGGGCTGATGGAACGGCACTTCGAGCGGCTGGTGGACTACAACTTCACCGCCGGTCTCGAGGACGAGCTGGACCGCATCGCCAACGGCGACGAGCACCGCGTCGAATGGCTGTCGAAGTTCTACTTCGGCGGCGACTTCGGCGTCGAGGGCTCGGTCGGCCGTCTCGGCGGGCTGAAGAAGCTGGTCGACGGCAGTGTCGAGGGCATCGACGCGCGCGAGATCAACTCGATCCCGATGTTCAGCGACGCCGAAGGGCACCAGGTCGTGGTGCGCGTCGGCCGCTACGGGCCGTACCTCGAGCGTGAGGTCAACGGCGAGTCGCAGCGCGCGAACCTGCCCGAGGACCTGCCGCCGGACGAGCTGTCGCCGGAGATCGCGGAGAAGCTCTTCGCGACGCCGCAGGAAGGCCGTGTGCTGGGCACCGACCCGGTCAGCGGGCACGAGATCGTGGCGAAGGAAGGCCGCTTCGGTCCGTACGTCACCGAGCTGCTGCCTGAGCCGGAGCTGCCCGAGGACGCTACTGCGGCGCAGAAGAAGGCCGCGAAGGCGAAGGCTCCGAAGCCGCGTACGGGTTCGCTGTTCAAGTCGATGTCGATCGAGACGATCACGCTCGACGACGCGCTGAAGCTGCTGTCGCTGCCGCGCGTCGTGGGCAAGGACCCGGAGTCGGGTGACGAGATCACCGCGCAGAACGGACGCTACGGGCCGTACCTGAAGAAGGGCACGGACTCGCGGTCGATCCAGACCGAGGACCAGCTGTTCTCGATCACGCTCGAAGAAGCGCTGAAGATCTACTCGGAGCCGAAGCAGCGCGGCCGGTCGGCCACCGCGCGTCCGCCGCTGAAGGAACTCGGCGACGACCCGGTGTCGGGCAAGCCGATGGTGGTCAAGGACGGTCGCTTCGGCCCGTACGTGACCGACGGCGAGTACAACGCGACGCTGCGGAAGTCCGACAGCATCGAGGAACTCACCGCGGAGCGCGGAGCCGAACTGCTGGCGGAGAAGCGCGCGAAGGGCCCGGCTCCGAAGAAGCGGACGACGCGCAAGGCACCGGCGAAGTCCACCACGACCAAGTCGACCACGACGAAGTCCGCGGCGGCGAAGTCGACTACTGCGAAGAAGGCGCCGGCTAAGCGGAGCAGTACCGCGACGAAGTCGAAGTAACGAGGATCTGAAGGGCCACCTGGAAAACTCCGGGTGGCCCTTTCTCGTGTCAGGGGGATCGATGGGGGAGACACAGCGCGCTCGTGCCGCGGTTTCCGTAGTTTTCGCGGTGTGCGGCGCGGCCTTCGCTTCGTGGGCGGCGCGAGTGCCTGCGGCACAAGCGAAACTCGGCATGGGCGCCGGAGAACTCGGGATCGGGTTGTTCGGGCTCGCCGCCGGTTCGGTCGTCGCTTTGCTGGCCGCGGGGCCGTTGATCACGAAGATCGGCAGCCGGCGCGGGGTTCTTTGCGGGGCCGCGGTGTTGTGCGGGGGCCTGCCGCTCGTCGCCTTCGCGCCCAGCGTTCCGTTGTTCGTCGCCGCGCTCGTGGTGCTCGGAGTGGGCAACAGCCTGCTGGACGTCTCGATGAACGCGCACGCCGCGCGCGTCGAAGAGGCTTACGGGCGACCGATTTTCGCCGGTTTCCATGCGTTCTGGAACATCGGGGGACTGGCTGGCTCGGGCGTCGCGGCACTTATGGAGGTGTGGCGCGTGCCGATCGAAGCGCACTTCACCGGCGCTGGCGTCGTGCTGGTGGTGCTCGCGGTTTTCGCTGCTTCGCAGTTCCTGCCGGGGGCCGACCGTGGACAAGGCGAGGCAGCGTTTGCCTTGCCTAGCAAGGCTTTGATCCCGTTGGGTGTGATCGCGTTCTGCGGTTTCGTCGCGGAAGGCACGGTGAACGACTGGAGCGCGGTCTACCTCCGGGACGTCACCACCGCGAGCGCAGCCGTCGCATCGCTGGGCTACTTCGCGTTCTCGATCACGATGATCGCGGTGCGCACGGTCGCCGACCGTCTCGTCGAGAGGGTCGGTGCGGTGCTATTCATGAGGGTTGCGACCGCGGTGACGGTCGCCGGGTTCCTGCTGGTGGTCGCGGTCCCGGTGCCGGCGGTCGCGGTGCTCGGGTTCGCCGTGGTCGGGCTCGGGGTTTCCGGGATGGTGCCGCTCGCCTGGAGCGCGGCCGGACGGAAGCAGCCGGAAGCCCCAGGCCGGGCGATCGCGGCCGTCGCGGCGTGCGGGTACCTCGGGTTCCTCGCCGGTCCGGTGCTGGTCAGCGGCCTGAGCGGTGGGATCGGCCTGCATTGGACGCTCGCCGTGGTCGGCGCTCTCCTGGTAACGGTCGGTTTCCTCGCGCCCACGATGCGTGTCAGCGATCCAGTGTCGCGGCGTTGACCGACCGCTCGCCGCACGGATGGGTTGATTCGAACAAAAGTTCGAGAAATTGTCGGTACCAGGGTGTTCAATGACGGGGTGAGCAGTTCAGCACCCGTCGTCTTCGACGTCATCGACGAGGTCATCGGACCGCTGCGGGCCGAGATGCCGCAGCGGCCTTCGGTGATGGAGTTCTACGACCCGCATTTCGAGGTGCCGCCCGTGCTGGCCGAGGAGGAGCCCGCCGGAGCGGCTTCGGGACTGAGCCTCGCCGAGGAGGTCCGGCAGTCGTTCGGGCCGATGCTCGGCGCCGGGCTGGCCGAGGAGGTGGAGCAGTACACCCGGTTCGTCGCCGGGATGGCCGCGCTCGGGCTCGCCACGGACGGCCAGGTGACCGCCGAGGCGGTCGAGCTGTACCGAGTGCTGCGCGGAGGGTTCATCCGGGGAGTGGTCACCGGGGTGTTCCCGGCGAGCGAGGAGCCGTGGGAGGTGCGGTTCTTCGGGGACGAGGACTTCACCACGGTGATGAGCAAACTGGGCCGCCGGGCGCGACTGCGGTCCGGGATGCTCAGCGCACTGCCCGGGTGGGTGTTCGACGGTCTGCCGGACCGCCCGCCCGGCCCCGGCCCGGCAGTGCGCATCGAAACGGACGACAGCGGCCTGATCCCGCGGGCGGCGTGGGGAGACCTGGACGTCATCCGGGAAGCAGTGGCCCGGCCCCGGCAGGGGACGGTGCTGGTGGACCTGGCCGTGCGGGACGCGGTGCTGGCGGAGTACCCGCACGGGGCGTTCGGGCTGGTGGACAACGACCAGGGGAGGTATCAGTTCCGGGCCGCGCCGAAGGGCGGCGGCGGTGGATGGGTGGTGACGTGGTCGCCCGCTACGCGGGGGACGGCGGAGGCTTGGATCGTGGAGGCGGTGCGCAGTCATGCTTGACGGGGAGTGAGGCCGGTGGAGCGGGTTCTGGCGGGGGTGGCTGGGGCGGGTTAGGCCGTGCTGGCGAGGTCGAGGCTAGGGGCGGGCGAGCCGAGCCCGGTCAAGCGAGTCGTGCCGTACCGCGCTCGTCTGGCCTGGGCTCGGCGAGCCGAGCGCAGCCAGCAAGTCCAGCTCGGCCAGCGAGGACTGGTCGAGCCCGGTCACTCCAGCCGTGCCCGGCTAGGCGAGCTGAGCCCGTGCCGTTCCAGGGCCGAGCCCGGCCGAGCTGCGCTGGTCCGGCCGAGTCCGGGTTTAGACGAGTCGGGCCCGCGGGCGGTCCGGCCGCGTCCTCTCGAAACTGGGCTCGGCTGGTTCGGCTGGGCTGGACCTGGCTGACTCAGGCCCTCAATCGGCTCCGGCGAGACCAGTTCGGCGCTGAAGCCGGGCGAGTCAACCCAGGCCGCCAGCGGCTCTCGCACGCGGAGCCGTGCTGCCAACCCAGCCCGTCAGCGGCTCCCGCACGCGGAGCGTGCTGCCAGCCCAGCCCCCAGCGGCTGCCAGCCCCCCCATCCCCTTGTCCGCTCACTAACCGACCCCGCCCCCCAAACCACCCCAGCCCCACCCAGGCAAACCCCGTCATACCGCCGTCTATCAGCGGTCACTGGCCCGGGTGCCCGAGCCGCTCCGCGAGCGCGGGCAGTAGTGGTTCTGCGGCCATTGGGCGGATGCGGGAGCCGGTACTCTCGCCGACACTGGACTCGGCGGACATTCCGTAGTGAGGTGGTCACCATGAGCACGAGCGACGGGACTCCGTTTTTTCCCGCCTCCGGGCCCGACCGGGACGGAACGCTGGCCGGCGACGTCGGGGGCGAGCAGTTCTCCGACCCGTTGTCCGGGTTCGAGATCGCGACGAGTCGCGGGCCACGGCCGTTGCCGACCGCCAAGCCGGTCCAGCACGACCCCGAAGAGGTCAAGCGGATGGTCGAGGCCGCACTGAAGGAAGAGGCCAAGAAGAAGGAAGTCGTCAAGACGCCGAATCCGATTCCGCCGACCGAGCGGCCGGATCTGGTGCCGCTCGGGCTGTTGCCTCGGCAGCGGACGTGGCCGACCAAGGCCCCTCAGCTGCTGAAAAAGGTGCCCTTGCCGCGGGCGAAGCGGGTGACCGAGATCGCCGACGACGACATCGAGGAGGAGCTCGCCGGGCGGCAGAGCCGGCGCGGGCTGCCCTCGATGAGCATGCCCAGTTTCGGGCGTCCCTCCAGCAGCACGGCCGGCGTGGTGCTCGCCGTGGTGTTGCTCATCGTGTTCGGAATTGTCGCGATCGAACTCATCGCTAGCCTGGTGAGCAGTGTGAAGGGGCTGTTTGGCTGACCCTCGCTGACCACGCATATCACGGGGCGTGCCGTACCCGCGTCCGCGGCGGGACTACCCTGGCGACCACACGGTCGGGGGATCCGCAGGGGTCGCCTGACGCCGCCGTGACAAGTGGGGTGGGCGTATCAGCGAGGGCGTACGGTCGGTGCCTGGCACCGGCCCGGGCGGATCGGGCGGGACGTCCACGATCCACCGGGCCCGCCGAGTGCTGGCGATCAAGCCATTCCGTCGGCTGTGGGGCGTCACGTATCTGTGCAGTGTCGCCGACTGGCTGAACCTGCTGAACTTGACCAGCCTGAGCACCAAGCTCCTCGACAACTACTCCGCGCAGAACTACGCGTTCGTCGGCGTCGTCGTCACCGCGCTGCTGCCCGGCCTGCTCTTCGCGCCGGTCGGCGGCCTGCTCGCGGACCGGTTCGACCGGCGCAAGATCATGGTCGTCTGCGACCTGCTGCGCTGCGGGTTCCTGCTCTCGATCGCCGTCGTCGGGGCTCCGTGGTGGCTGTTCGTGGCGAACTTCCTGGTCGGCTGCTGTTCGATCATGTGGATCCCGTCCAAGGACGCCGCGGTCCCGAATCTGCTGCGCCGCCCCGAGCAGGTCGAGACCGCCAACCAGCTCGGCATGGTGATGACCTACGGCCTCGCCGTCATCACCGCCGCCGGGGCCAACGCGCTGATCCAGGGCGCGAACTCCACGTTCCACCTGTTCCAGGGCCCCGGCGTCGACCTGTACATCGCCAAGGTCGTCGTCGTCATCACCGGCCTGCTGTACCTGATCAGCGGCATCATCGTCGCCACCCGCATTCCCGAGCTGTCCCTGCGCGACGTCCACTCGCTGCCGGAGCAGAAGGTCAAGCGGGCCGACGAGGAGAAGTTCGGCTTCGGCGCGATGATGCGCGACGGGCTCAAGTTCGTCCGCAGCACGCCGATCGTCCGAGGCCTGCTGATCGGTGCCTTCGGCGCGTTCGCGGCCGGCGGCGCGGTCATCGGCGCGGCCAAACCGTACTCGTCCTCGCTGCTGGGCGGCGACGCGGCGTTCAACCTGCTCATGCTGGCCGTTTTCATCGGGCTGGCCATCGGCATGGCGCTGGCCCCGAAGCTCGCGCACCGGCTCCCGCACGACCGGCTTTTCGGCATCTCGATCGTCCTCGCCGGGCTCGCGCTCGGCGTCGTCGCGTTGTCGCCGCACCTGGCGATCTCGGTGGGCGCGGTCGCCTTCGTCGGCATCTGCGCCGGCACCGCCTTCCTCACCGGCGTCACGATCATCGGCTCCCGCGTCGAGGACGCGATCCGCGGCCGCATCAACGCGATCTACCAGGCGATGCTCAAGATCGTGCTGTTCGGCGCGACAGTGGTCACGCCGGTGCTGATCGGCTTGGTCCGGCAGCGCAACGTCACCCTGTTCGGCACCCCGATCATCGTCGACGGCACCCGTCCGGTCATCCTCGGCGGCGGGCTGCTCGCCGTGCTGCTCGGGATCATCGCCTACCGGCAGATGGACGAGCGGCGCACCGAGAAGATCTTCAGCGACCTGCGCAACGCGCTGCGCCGCAACCCGCGCCGCGTCAACGGCTTCCTGATCGCCATCGAGGGCACCACCGCCGTCAACACCGCCGAGCAGGCCGCCCGTCTCGCGCGCTGGCTCGGCACCGGCACCCGGCCGGTCGTCCTCTCCGCCGACCCGGCGCTCGGCGAACAGCGGTTCCGCACGCTCGTTTCGGACGCCGCCCTCACCGGGGTCCGGGCACAGGCGCTCGTCGCCGCGGCCGTGCGCGCCGAACTGGTGGAACGCCAGATCCAGCCCGCGCTCGACGCCGGGTCCGTGGTCGTCATGGAGCGCTTCGTCGACTCTCCGCTCGCGTCGCTGTCCGCGGCCGGCGAGCTGGACCGCGACGAGCTGGAAGGGCTGGTCGACTGGGCCACCGGACGGCTCCGCCCGGACCTGACCGTCCTTCTCGACTCCGAGCACCCGGATGATCCGCAGCCGTCGCTGAAGGACCAGCTGTGGGTGCAGAAGCTGCTCGCCGAGATGGCCGCCGCCGACCCGGACCGGTACGTGGTGGTCGACGCCGAGGGCTCCGACGGTGAGGTCGCGGGCCGTGTCCGCAGCGCCGTCCAGTCGGTTTTCGTCGGCCCGCTCGCCGGGCTCGTGCCCGCGGAACCGGCGGAGGAAGAACCCGAACAGCCGCAAGACGCGGCTCAGGCCGATGTCGCCGAGGCAGCGGCCGCCGAAGCGGAAGCCACACAGAACGGGGCGGACGCGCTGCCCGTGGTGTCCAAAGTGGAGGATCGGTGACGTCTCCGATCGGCGTCTGGACTGAACTTGTCGGCCAGGAACCCGCCGTGGAAACGTTGTCCACGGCGGCGGCCGCGGCAGCGAAAATCGTTGCCGGAGAACCTGTCGCGCCAGCGGCGATGACGCACGCCTGGCTCCTCACCGGACCGCCGGGCTCCGGCCGTTCGGTCGCCGCGCGCACGTTCGCCGCGGCCCTGCAGTGCAGCACCGGAACCGGCTGCGGCGCGTGCCCCGGCTGTCGCACGACGATGGCCGGAACCCACGCGGACGTGCGGCTGGTCGTCCCGGAAGGACTGTCCATTTCGGTCGCCGAGATGCGCGCGCTCGTGCAAGCGGCGGCACGCCGGCCGACGACCGGCGAATGGCAGGTCGTGATCATCGAGGACGCCGACCGGCTGACCGAGGGTGCGTCGAACGCGCTGCTCAAGGCCGTGGAAGAGCCGCCCGCGCGCACCGTGTTCCTGCTGTGCGCTCCGTCGGACCACCCGGAGGACGTCTCGGTCACCATCCGTTCGCGGTGTCGGCTGGTCCCGCTGCGCACTCCGCCCGCCGAGGCGATCGCGCAGGTACTGATCTCGCGGGACGGTGTCGATCCTGAGCGAGCCAACTGGGCCGCGGCGGTGTGCAACGGGCACGTCGGCCGCGCTCGCCGCCTGGCCACTGACGAGGCCGCTCGGCAGCGTCGCGCCACCGTGCTGCGAATTCCGCTCGGGCTGCGCCGTCCGGACGACGTTTTCACCAGCGCCGACCAGCTGATCAGCGCCGCGGAAGCGGACGCGGGCGAGGAAAGCAAGGGCCGCGACGAGCAGGAACGCTCCGAACTGCGCACCGCGATGGGCGGCGACGGCACCGGCAAGGGTGTCGGCGGAGCGAAACGGGCCGCCGAGGCCGCGGTGAAGCAGCTGGAGAAGCGGCAGAAGTCCCGCGCGACGCGAACCCAGCGGGACACGCTCGACCTCGCGCTGGTCGACCTGGCTGGCTTCTACCGGGACGTCCTCGTCACCACCACGCGCTCCGGCGCGACGCTGACCCATCCCGACCACGCCGAGCAGATCAACTCGGCTGCGGCGGCCTGGTCGCCGGAGTCGACGCTCCGCCGCCTGGAAGCCGTGCTGGAGTGCCGCGAGGCGATCGGCCTGAACGTGAAGCCGAGGATCGCGGTGGAAGCCATGGTCACCACGCTTCGCCAAGGCTGACCTCGTGAGTGTTGATCACGGTTAGAACCGGGATCGCCGCTCACGAAAAACGGCCCCCTCGCCAGTCAGCGAGAGGGCCGTTCTCTTTTGCCTAGGTCAGTCGCGCGGATGCGGCGACGGCTTGAACGGGGTGTCCGGACCGCCGGACGGCCGCTTCAGCACCAGCGCGGGACGTCGCCGGTTCGGGAACGCCGCGACCATGACGACGCCCATCAGCAGCATCGCCGTGCCCGTCCAGAACAGCGGCACCGTGTCGTACGCGCCGTTCGTGTAGGCCAGGTGCTTCACCGGACCCGCCGGTGCGGCACCGCCCTGCGGCGGGGCTGGCGGAGTCGTCGCCGTGCCGCACACGACGCCGCCGGTCGGGGCGTACGAGCGGGCGATCTGCTCGCCCAGCGACAGCTGCGCCAGCGACGACGGCAGGTTGTCGCCCGCCTGCTTCGGCAGCAGTTCCTTCAGCTTCTTCGTCGGCAGCACCTGGAGGTCGAGCAGCCGTGCCGCCGCGCCCAGCTGGTAGCCCTTGAACGGCGTGGTCGACTCGGACTGCTTCTGGTCGAGGTTCGCGATGCTCAGCCGCAGCACGCCGAGGTCGAGCACCTTCCCCGCGGTGTCGCCGAGCTGCTTGAGGCCCTGCGTGGCGGTGGCGACGAGACCGCCGACCACCGGCACGTTGTCCAGCGCGCCGAACTGGTCGCTCAGCTGCGAGAGCGGCAGGCCGATCGGGATGTCCTTGGTCGGGTGCGCCGCGTCGAGCGTGTACAGCGTCTTGCCGCCGGCCGCGATGGTGATCACCGGAGCCTGGTAGTCCACCTTGGACGTCTTCGCGTCGCCGGTGGAGGTGACGGTGAGCGTCGGCTGGCTGGCCACCTTGAGGTTCAGCTCGAGCGGGGTGCCCTTGAGGATGTTGATGTCCGCCGCCTGCAGCGTGGACTTCGACTGCACCGCCTTGTTCTTCGAGCCGGGGATGTCGACGAGCTTCACCTGCGACCGCGACGACAGCGTGTTCGGCAGGCTCAGCAGCGAACCGGTGCCCGCGGTGGGCGTCTGGCCGCTGCCGGGCAGCAGCCCGCCGAGGCTCTGCAGCCCGCTCTTCGGGTCGAAACCCTGCGCGAGCTGGGTGCCTTGCGGGAGGTTCAGCCCGCCGCTGCCGAGCAGCGGGACCTGCGGCAGCGTCGGGATGACGTTCAGCAGCGACAGGCTCGCGACGGACGTGCTGGCGTCGGCGATCGTGTCCACGCACGGGCCGAGCGATTCGCTCCAGCGGGCGTGCGCGGTGCCGTTGAGCAGCCCGACGTTCAGCAGCGGGTTGGACGGCGCGTTCAGGCCCCCGCTGATCTCCTTCGGGTTGTCCGGCAGCGCGGTCTGCACGAGGCTGCCCGGCGTCTGCGGAGCCTGGCCCCCGACGGCCAGTCCGAACGGCGACGACTGCGCGATCGCCTTCTCGTAGGCCAGGTACGCCTCCGAGTTGGCCGACGCGCTGGACAGGCCCATGCCCGCCTCGAGCGCGGACTGCTTCGGCAAGGTCTGGCCGAAGCCCGGAAGGATCGTGCTCGTGCTGACCGAGTTCGGCAGCAGCCGCAGAACGCCGAGCGCCGTGCCCGCGTCCCCGACCGCGTGCCCGAGCGGCTGCGGCCCGATGGGCGCGGACGCGGGCGGCTGCGTGGGGTTGTTCGGCTGCGGGATCGGCGTCGTCGGGATCTCCTGCGCACCGGCCGGCGCGGCCAGGAGCAGCAGCAACGCGGCAGTTGCGGGTACCGCCAGCGCACGGGGCAGTCTTCGCTGCATGTGCCGGGTCCTCCAGGTAATGGCCGGGTCGGGGAGTGAGACCGAAGTCATAGGAGCCTAACGACGCGGCCCCCGCAAGGTGACGCACCATGTCTCCGCTACACTGATGACCGTCGCACAGCGGCATGCCGCCTTAGCTCAGTCGGCCAGAGCGATTCACTCGTAATGAATAGGTCGGGGGTTCGATTCCCCCAGGCGGCTCCGCAGGTCAGGCCCCATCCGAGACATATCGGATGGGGCCTGATTCGTGTGGTGGGTGACTAAATGGGTGACTAAGAAGCCTTGCTGGTGGGTGGCGAGTCTTCGTCAGGTTCACCCGGTTCGGGGAACAGCTGGTCCATCGCGGTCGCGCCGGACTCGACTACCGGCCGGATCTGCTTCCGGTAAACCAGCTCTGTCACTGCGGTGCTGCTGTGCCCGACCAGGCGCGAGATCTCCTCGATGGGCATTCCGCTGTCCGAGAGGATCGACACGAAGCTGTGGCGCAGTTCCCGGGGCGTCCACTGGGCCGGGTTGAGCCCGGCCGCCTTGATCACCCTGCGGAAGTCGCGCCGGACATTGTTGACATCCTGCTCCGTGCCGATGCTGGTCGGGAACACAAGCCCGTGCTCTTTCCAGCTGTTTCCAGCGACCGCCTTCACCGCCCGCTGGGCCACCCGGTGGTCCTCTAGCGCCCTGACGGCCCGTGCGGGCAGTGCCAGCGTCCGGCGCGACTTCCGGGTCTTCGTCTCCCCCTTCGCGCGCACCGACCGCCATACCTTGACGTTCGGCGGGATGGGCGGCGTTGCCTTCGGCCGGCCAACCAGGTCGACGTGATCCCAGGTCATCGGCCGCATTTCCTCCGTCCGAGCGCCGGTGAGCAGCGACACCACGATGTAGGCGCGCATCGGCGACTCCTCCGCCGCCGTGAGCACGGCTTCCGCCTGTGCGAGCGTGAGGGCCTTCGACGGCCTGCCTTCCCCTTTCCCGGCCGGGAGTTCGTCGCACAGCAGCACGACGTTGTGCCGAACCCGCTTGCGCACCTGAGCCCGGTTGATCGCCCGCCGGAGGATGGAGCGGAGGTTGCGCAGGGTCGAGGTGACCAGCATGTTCGCCTTGTCAGCAAGCCACTCCTCGACGTCGTCGACGTCGAGCTTCACCAGCGGTCGCCCGCCGATCGCCGGGATGATGTGGTTATTCGCCAGCGACCGGACTGCCTTGACCGTGTTCGGGTCCCGCTCTCCCCGTTCATAGCTGTCCAGCCAGTCGTTCACCGCCTGCGCGACGGTGTAGCTGGCCGACGCGTTAGTGGCACCGTCCTCAACGTCGTTAAGGAGTTCCTTCAGCTTGTTTTTCGCCTCGGTCTTCGTCTTGCCCCGCGCTTTCCGGACGATGCGCTTGCCGTCGGCCCGGAATCCCACGGTGACCTCAGCTGTCCAGCGTTGACGGGACTCGTCCCAGTAGAGTCCGCCGTCGCCGCGGCTACGCCGCTTGGCCATATCCGGCCCCCTCTGCTTCCTGAATGAGTTGGTCTACGTACTGCTGAATGGCTTTTGCGGGGATGAGTCGCGCCCGGCCCTGCTTCACGGAGAACAGGCGTCCGGCGCGCAGCTGTTCGTAGATGACCGATCGGCTCATCGAGAGCAGCCGCATGGCTTCCGGAATGCGGTACAGGTGCCGCGCCGGCACTGGCAGCGGCGAAACGTTGGCGTCCATGGGAGGCCTTTCGTGTCGTGAAGCTGGACGGGTGCGGTGTCGAACACGGCGGTCTCCTTTCGTCGGGTGACAGCCGGGTGGGGTGTCACGCGGGTGTCACGGCGGTTTGTGCTGGTCAGGGGGTGTTGAGTGACGGAGTGACAGGTGTGACAGGTCTGGGGTGCCGTACTTGTCACGCGGCGGGCGTCCTGGAGGGGGACGTGACAAGTGCCTGGTCAGGTGGCTAGTGCGGGGTGTGCTGGTGGTCTTGGATGCTGATGAGGTGGTTGGCTTCGCCGCCGATGCGCACGGATGCGTCGTGGTCTTCTTGCTGGAGTGCTTTGCGGTTGGATTCGGGGACGAGGTGGGCGTTTCCGGTCCGGGACAGGTCGCGCATTGCGCGGTTGAGTTCGTCGGGGTGGATGTCTCCGAGTGCTTCGCGCAGGTCGGCCAGGCCGATCCAGTCGCCGGACTGGCGGGCGAGGGTGCGCACGGCGGCGTGAATGCGTTCCTCGGTCGTGCCGGTCTTGGGTAGGGACGCCGCGGCGGCTTTGCGGGCGGCGAAATCCTGGGTCGCCGCGGTGTTTTTGACTACGGGTTTGGGCGGTTCTTGACCGGTGACGCGGGCGTATTTCACTTTCGCGTCCCCGATGGCGGTGATGTCCCCGGACTCGTAGGCGGATTCGAGGGCGAGTCGTGCGCGGCGTTTGGCTTGGCGTTGGCGTGCGCCGGCGGCTCCGCAGCTGCGCCCGTTGCAGCGGCGTCCTCCTTCGGCGGCTGACCGGCACATCATCTGCTCTCCTCTCGGTGGCCTGACCTGGGGTTTGTCGCGTCCCCTAGGCGGCGGCGGGTATCGGCGCGGCGAGGCGGGCGAGGAGTTGTGCGCCGATGTGGCGGGTGTAGGCGGGCGGGATGCATTCGCGGATGCCGTCGCGGTTCATCCAGGGCACGCCCATGTCGGCGCGGACGTAGGCGACGCCGGAGAAGTTGCCGACCGCGTGGTACCAGTCGCCGGGGCGCAGCGGGCGGCCCATTTTCACGGGTTCGGCGGTGTGGTCGGGGTGGTCCGGGACCGCGAGGTCCCAGTTGGTTTCGAACAGGCGGTGCCGGTGGGTGTGCAGCCCGAATTGCGGCATCGCGCCGCACAGCAGCACGGGGTTGCGCAGCTGGCTGCGGGCTTCCTCGACGTTCTCGATCACGTACGGCTTGCCCAGCCCGGTCAGCACCTCGCGGAACTGGGTGATCAGGCGAGGGTGGTCGTTGCCGTGGATGCGCCAGGTCAGGGAGTAGCCCTGGCAGGGCGGGCCGCCGGCGACGGCGTCGAACTCGTGGCCGTGGTCGCGGGCGTAGGCGATCGCGTCGGCTTGGACGAACGGGAACGGGAACCGGGGCTGGGGTTGGATGTCGACGCCGGTGACGTCGAATCCGGCGAGGTAGTAGCCCATGGCTTCCCCGCCCTGGCAGCAGAAGCAGGCCAGGATCCGCGGCCGGGGGCCGGGGCCGGTCCAGCGGGGCCGTTCCGGGAGTGTCACGGTGGTCATCGCGGTGTCCTCTCTCGCGGGCATGGGGTCTGACCTGGGGTTTGTCACGTCCCCCTGGCGTGCTGGCGGGGGCGGGAGCGTGACAGGCGTGCGGGGTGTCACGCGGGCTGTCACGCCTGTTGCGGCTGGTCAGCCGGGGTTGAGTGACAGGGGTGACAGCGGTGACTGCACGGGGGTGTCACCGCTGTGCGCGGGGACGCTGTACTCGCCGCCGGGGGACTTGTGCAGTTGCCCGGAGTCGGCCATGCGCTTGCAGGTCTGGCGGGCGGTGCCCGCGTTGAGGCCGAGCGATTCGGCGACCAGCTTCGGCGCGAGGGGCCCGTGTTCGCGCAGCAGTTGCAGGATGGCGGCGCGGGTGTCGGCGACCAGGTGGTCGCTGGCGGGTCCGTCCAATTTGGTCCACGCGCCGGCGTGCGCGTCGAAAACCATGGCGTAGTCGGTTTCCTCGACGTCGCGGCCGGTCACGTGCAGGATTCCGTCCGCTTGGCCGCGGCCTCGTTCGAGGACCAGGGTGGCGTCCATGGCACCGGTCAATCCGGCGGTGCCGGACACGAGGTTCTGCCAGTCCTCCGCGCCTTGTTTGCGGACGTGGTGGATGAGCAGGAACGGGACGCCGTAGTGGTCGGCGATCTCCTTGAACCGCGTGCCGGCGGCGTAGTCGCCGCTGTAGGCCGAGGAGCCGGGCGCGACCGCGCCGCGCATCTTCTCGAACGTGTCGATGATGACCAGCCGCGCGCTCGCGTTCTCTTCCAGCCATTCGACCAGGACGGCCTCGCCGCCGGCGGTCATGGTGGGGCAGGCGGTTTCGAGGGTGAGCAGCGGCGCGGGCCGTCCGCCGGCGGAGATCTGCTGTCGGCGGCGGCGTTGCAGCCGACGTCCGGTGTCCTCCAGTGCGCAGTAGAGGACCGGGCCGCGTTCGACCTCGATCGAGTTGAGCGCGAGGTCGCCGTTGGCGATCGCCGCGCCCAACCCGAGCGAGAGCCACGATTTCCCCAGCTTCGGCGCGCCGGCCAGCAGGTTGACCCCTTCGGCGAGCAGGCCGGGGACGGCCCACTTGACCGGCGGGAATTCCTCTCGCATGAGTTCCGCGTCGGTCCACCGGGTGCGGCGGGCGGGCGGTGTCGGCACGGCGGCCAAAGGCCGGGGCGTGGTCATGGTCGAGACCTCCAGGGACGTGACAACGTGCAGGTCAGGCGGCGATCTGCCGTGGCCGGTTGCGCCCGGCGCGCAGGCCGGACGCGATGGTGGCCTCGGCCTCGCGGCGGGTGAAGGCCCGGATTCCGATGTGGCGGCCGGCGGCGGCGAGCAGCGCCGCGCGCACCTCGTCCTCGCCCAGGGCTTTGCCGGCCACCAGCTGCCCGAGCGCGACGGCCGCGCCGTAGAGCGTGGCGTTGCGGTCGGTGCTGGCGTCGGCGACCTTCCCGCACTCGGCCGTGATCGCGGCCTGCAGGTACCGGCCGCGCCGGTCGCCCGCCGGGCGCACCGGGATTGCGGGCGGGGCGGGCAGCGGCGGCGGGGTCAGCCGCTCGACCAGCCACTCCGCCAGCGGAGCTGGCGGGACGTCGGCGAGCAGTTCGTAGCGGCCGGCGGCGGTGACGGTGCCGGGCCCGACGACGTACCCGCCCCACGCGCGGGTGTCGACCTTCCACCCGAGCCCGCTCCCGCGTTCGCCCGCTGAGCTGCGCAATGTCACGTCCCCTGGGCTGCGGTGGTAGAGGTGCAGGCCGCCGGAGGGGGTGCGGACGGTGAGGGTGTCGCCGGGCATCTCCTGCCCGGCTTCCTCGGCCAGCACCGCGAGCACGTCTTCTCCCGACGCAGCACCGGTTTCCGCCCAGCGGGGCGGGACCTTGTCGCCGGGCTTGGCGGTGTCGAGGTCGATCACGCACAGCCCGGACGGGCCGGTCGCGATCCCGATCCCGTACGCCGCGTGGCTCCAGGCGGCGCGGATCTTCTCCGGGTCGGTGGTGGCGCGCTGCTCCCAGGTGCGGTGACCGCCGGCACAGCGGCCGGTGCCAGGGCAGACCTCGGCACCGTGCCCGGCCGGGCGCTTCGTGCCGGGGCGCAGCGGGAACACGTGCCAGCCGCGGGCGGCGGCGTCGAGCGCGGCGTCCATGAGCGTGCTGTCCACAGTGGTCTCCTCTCAGGCGGCGGGGCGGGTGTCGTGGGCGATGCAGCGGCGGCAGGTGCGGAACTCGGATGGTCCCTGCCGGGAGAGCTGTGAGGGGTACCAGTCGCCCCAGTCGTGGCCGCGGGCGTCGCATTCGGCGCGGGCGGCGCACTGGTCGCAGATCAGGCCGTCCGGGGTGACCTGCCATCCGGATTCCGCCAGCGCGGCGACGGCGGACGCGATGTCGTCGCAGTGCCACCGGAACCCGTCCGAGTCCTCGCCGGGGCAGACGCCACAGGTGCGGCACGGGTCGGGCAGAACGCAGGTGATGTAAGCGAATCCGGGAGGCAGGGGCGCGGCGGTGTCCATGGTGGTCATTCCGTCCACCCCGCGTTCGGGTCGACGTCGGGCGCGTCGGGGTCGAGGTTGTAGACCTTCCACGGGTCGGGCACGTTGTTGATGAACTCGGTGTAGGGGTCGCCGGGCGCGTCCTCGGCCGGAATGCGCCGCACCGGCAGCCGGTCGGCTCCCAGCCGGTTGGCCTGGTCAGCGGCCCAGGCGTCCATGGCGGCGGTGTCGGCCTCGCCGAACACGGGCTTGGGCGGGATGCTGCGCAGCCGCGGGTGCTGCTCGAACAGCGCTTCCCGGCACCGCTCGTCGTAGGCGATCGCGGCCATCGTGGGCGAGGGCGCGGGCTGGCCGATCAGGTGCCCGATGAGGTCCTGGTACTGGCGGGCGGTCGAGGGCAGGCCGTGCGTGACGGCGAGGATCGAGTACAGGTCGAACACGCGCACATCGGCGTTGTTGGCGTCCATTGTGGATAGTCCTTTCAGCAGTGGTCGAGCACGCCGCGGATCGCGGCGGCCTCGGCGGGGTCGACGGTCATGGCGTACTTGGCTTTCACGGCCACCCAGTGCGCGACGTAGCCGCACCGGTCGCGGGCAGGCAGCCACTTGGCCGGGTCCTGGTCTCCCTTGCTGCGGTTGGCTTTCGCGGTGACGGCGACCAGCACGGCGGCGGTGTCGTTGGCGTAGGTCTCGCGCTGGGCGCGGGTCCATCCGCGGGTCCCCGAGCGCGCGGCCTCGGCCAGCGGCACCATGTGGTCGATGTCCAGCCCGGACGGTGTGGTGACGGTGACGCCGTCGTAGGGGCTGGTCCACTCGCCGCCGGTGACCGTGCAGTGCGCGCCGGTCGTGACGTGCCGGCCCTGGGCCTTGAGGACCTGTTCCCGGGCGTCGCACTCGCCGCCGATGCGGTCCCAGTGCGGCCAGTCCTCGCGCCGGTAGTGGACCCCGGTGTCCTCCGGGGCGACGCGCAGCCGGGCGAGCATCCCTTGCGCCGCACGGACATCCGTCGCCGACGACCCCGCGGCAGCGGGTGCCGGGGCGCGGTCGGCGCGGGCGGAGCAGCCGGACGGGGCGGCCCCGAGGGCGAGCCCGGCCACGGCGAGGGCGAACAGAGCGGCGCGCATGTCACTTGCCCCCGTTTGTCGCGATCGCGTAGGCCGCGAGGCAGGCGGCGCACTTCGTCTTCGTGGCCGGGAACCACGGGGTCCGGGAACCCTTGCGGGGGCTGGTGATCCCGCAGTAGGAGGTGTAGGTCCCGTTCCACCACGAGGTTTTGGCGACAAGGTGGTAGATCTCGGTGCTCATTTGTCCTCCTGCGAGGTGAGGGCGACCAGGACGGCGGCGGCGTCGGCGAGGATGCGGGCGTGGTCGAACGCGAGGCGGGCGCACAGCGCGGTGTCGAGCGGGACCCATTCCGCGGTGGCGGCGTCGTCCCCGGCGAGCGGCGGCGTCAGGCCCGGCAGGACGGCGACGTACGCGGCGGTGACGTAGCGCCCGCGCGGGTCGCGTCCCGGGTGGTCGTAGATCCCGACCTGGTACAGGGCATCGGCGGTGACGCCGGTTTCCTCGGCCAGTTCCCGCATCGCGGCGTCGGGGAAGCGTTCGCCGGCGTCGACGTGGCCGCCGGGCAGCGCCCACAAGCCGGTGAAGGGCTCCCAGCGGCGGCGGATCAGCAGGACGTGCCACGCGTCGTCTGCGTAGGCGAACGCGGCGACGTCTGCGGTGAGGCGGGCGAGTTCGTGGTTGTCGTGCTCGTGGGTGTCCATCGTGGATCCTTTCCGGTTGTCGTGTCCCTTGCCTGGCCTGCGGTTCAGCGGTTGCGGTTTCCGGTCTGGAACGGGATGACGCCGCTGTTTCCGGCGCCGGGGCGGTGGTCGTCGCTGTGGTGGACGGTCGCTTTCCCTGCAGCTGCGGCGTTTTTCGCCTGCTCTGCTGCCCGGTGCGCGTTGTCGATGGCCTGTTTGAGGTGGTCGGGCAGGCCGTCCGGTGTCGTGACCTGGGAGCCGTTGATGACGACCGTCGCGCCGGTGATGACCTCGCCTTGCAGGCCGACCGTCGCGCCGGGGGCGGCGTAGTTGACGACCGTGGAGGCCTGGCCCGCGTCGGGTGTCGTGTCCCTCTGCTGACCTGCGGGTTCGGGGTCGCCGGCGCGCTGGGTCGCGTCGCGGGCGCGGTCGCGGCGTTCGGTCGCGGCGTCGAGCCGGGCCTGCGCGGCGGCTTCCTTCTCGGCATCGCCGGCGGCGCGGGCGCTGTCGACCGCGCGGCGCGCCCGCTGGACCTGCCTGTTCGCCGTGTTCAGGGCGCGCGTGCGGTGGTCGGCACCGGTGCAGCGGCGGCCCCCGTCAGCGGATGAGCGGCACATGAGATCTCCTTCAGTCGGTTACGGTGTGTGCCTGTTTTCGGCATGGGTCGGGTAGCGCGAGGACCCGGAGCGGGTGTCGCGTGGGGCGGTTTTCGGGGGAGTTAGGCCACCGGAGCGCGGTTAGGTTTCTCACTCGGCGGGTTACATGCGCTGGAAAGCCGGTGACCTGCGGCGAGTTAGGCGGGTGAGGGAGTTACGCCGGCCTCGGCATTGCCGGTTTTCCGTGCCGTGGGGGCGGTGTTCGGGGCGCGGGGCCGGCGTAACTCGCTGCGGTCTGCTCAGTCGGTGTCGTCGTCCAGGTCTGCGGTCGCCGCGGCGGCCAATGCTTCACGGACGGTGACCGGGTCGATGGGGTAGCGGTTGCCGGTCGAGGGCACTTTCACGCCGCGTTCGGCGAGAGCGGCGCGCAGCTTGGTGCCGTCGAGCCCGTGGTACTCGTCGCTGTCGAGGGCGATGAGCAGCGGGGCGACCTTGGCCGCGGGCATCGGCTCGGCGACGTCGCGCAGCACCTCGTCCAGGTCTTCGAGCAGGTCGCGCGGCTTGGCCTGCTCGATCGCCGCGGCCGAGCGCGGCGCACCGGGGACAGGACGGCCTTTCATGGCCGCGATGGACCGCTCGATGATGGGCGTGACCTGGTCGTTTTCCTTGGCCACGTTCAAAAAGTAGACCTGCACGATCTCGGAGCGCTCGCCGCTGAACCCCTTGACCACCGCGGTTCCCTTGTCGGTGCCGGGAATCAGCTCGGTGGCGCGGTGCCCGGCCGCATACGCGCCCTGCCCCAGCAGCGCGTCGTTGGCGACGTGGTCGCCCACGGCGAACGCCACCCCGTTCGAGCAGTTGCGTGTCACGTCCCTGGGCATGCTGTCCTTGGTCGGAGCCTGGGTCGAGACGATGAGGTGGATGCCGCGTTTGCGGCCCAGTCGCACGATGTCCACGAGCAGCTGCGAGATCTCCGGCCCGTGCTTCTTGTGCTGGATCGCGACGTGCGCCTCTTCCAGCAGCCCGACCAGCGGGTGCAGGCCGATGTTCTTGGACGCGTATTCCCTGGTGACAGCAGGGATTTCGTACTTGACCAGCAGGTCGCCGCGGCGCTGCACTTCGGCGTGCAGCTCCCGCAGGTCGGCGAGAATCTGGGCGATCTTCTCGTCTTCCGCGCCCATCACGTAGCGGGAGCAGCGCAGCGCGAACACCTCGAAGTCGAAGTTCGAGTCAGGCACCCAGATCCGCAGCTCGGCCGTGGGGTCCAGCGCCACGCCGGCCATGATGACCCGCGCCGCGCTCGACTTGCCCTGACCAGGCATGCCGCCGCAGATGGTGTTGCGCTCCATCACCGGCGCGAGCATAGGCTCCCCGCGCAGCGTCCGTCCGAACGGGACTCCCTTGAACACGTCCACCAAACCGTTGTCCAGCAGCGGATACGCGCCCGCGCCCTCGGCCAGTGCGCCTTTGTCGGCGACCCACAGGTCCAAGATGCCTTCCTCGGTGCCGGTGGTCGGCCAGACCTCTTTGGACAGCCGGTGCAGCCCGGTCGCGAGGTCCCCGCGGCGGCGGGCGATCTTCTCCGCGGTGACGCCGGCGGGCAGCCGCACCACCGCGTGCGTGCCGCGCCCGTCCCGGCGGGCCGGAGTGAGGTACTGCATCGGCAGGCCCTCCTTGAGGTAGTTGGTGATCTGCGGAATCCTCAGTGCCGCAAGGGCTTGCGCGATGGTCGTCTCGTCGATCGCGACATCGGCGTCCGCGTCGCGGTTGGTGGCCAGCCAGCCGGGCACCTTCCCGCGCTGCTTGCCCTCCCGGTACGCGCCGAGCACCACGCCGGCGGCGACCACCCACGGCGCGACGGCGACCAGCGGCGTCCACGACCAGGCGATCGCGGTGAAAATCCACCGCAGGGCACCGAGAACGCCGCCGATGACGCCGGTGAACGCGCCCGCCCCGGACACCTGGACCAGGATCCCGACCAGCAGCACGATCACCACCGCGGCGGCCAGGGAGATGAACCCGACCTTCATCAGCCGCTTGAGCAGTTCCGGCAGCTCCATCAGCCGGCGGTGCCGGGATTCCTTGACCTGCTCCATCCGGTCGAGCCATTCCCGGACCTGCTCGCGGTCGCCGGTGGCTTCCGCGGCCTTGACCTGGCGGCGGTAGACGCCCATCGTGCTCGCGTCCCACGCCCGCCCCCGCCACGAGTCCAGCCCCGCGAGCACGGTCATCGCGTGCCCGGCCGCGGCCTTGGTCCGGTCGTGTCCCGCGACCTTCTTCGCCGCCTGCACGACCACGACGGCGTCGTTGCGGTAGCCGGCCCAACGCTCAAGGGCCTGTTCCTTCTGCGTCCGGCGGCGCTCGTATTCCTCGGCCGAGAGAATCTCGTCCGCTTCGAGCACCTCGCCGGTCTCGGCGCGGGTGGGCAGGTGGTGCACGGTGGCCAGTTCGCCGGCGGCCGGGGCGGGTTCGGTGGCGTCCATCGGGTTCTCCTCCCGGGTCACTGGTGGTCGGCCTTGTACTCGTCGCGCAGCTGCCGCGCGAACTTCGGGGCGCAGCGGAGCGCCTTGCGGATCGACTCGGCCGAGGAGGGGTCGACGTCGACGGCTGGGTCTTCGATCGCCGCGGCGAACGCCGCGCGGAGCTGGTCGATCGTGCGGGTTTTCGGGGCGCGTTGCGGCGGCTTGCGCGGGGTCGATTTCCGCTGCTCGGACGGCCGATCGAGGGTGAGCGTCGGCGCGTCCGCGATCGGGGTGTCGTCGCTCGATCCGCTCGACTGGTCCTGGGTGGCGAGCCACGCGGCGATCTCGTCGGCGAGCACGTCCCCGGCCTGTGCGGGCGGGTCGATGACGCCGGTGAGGACACGGCCGCGCATGGTGCGGTCGAGGGTGTAGCGGCCCGGGGTGAACACCAGCCGCGCCGATCCGTCCTCGGCGATCTCGGCCACGGCGTCGCGGACGGCGACCTCGCGGATTTTCGTGATCTTGCGGGCCGCGGCCCGGTCGATCCGCGCGGCGTCGGCGGCGGCGCGGGAGGCATCGCGCTCGGCCCTCGATCGGCGCGGGGCGGCCACGGCGATCTGGTGTGCGACGACGCCGGCGACCGACACGACTCCCATCACCAGCGCGACGTCCGGGCCGCGGTGCAGGCCGTGCAGGACGTTGAGCCCGAACCCAACCGCCGCGAACACCCACACCCCGGTTTGCAGCGCCCACACCGGGCGGTCGGGGTGGCGGTGCCGCGAGATCTCCACCGCGAACGCGAACGCCCACATCCCCAGCTCGGACAGGGCGGGCAGGGCCGCGCCGGTCCAGTCGCCGTAGGCGTCGCGGCCATAGCCGGCCATCGCGGGGACGGCCATGACCGCAGACACCACGGCGAGCAGGTAGATGGGCAGGCGTGCCCGGTTCGCCGACAGCCACCCCAGCACCCGGGCGCGGGCCGCGTGGCGGGCGGCGGCGCGGGCGGTGCGGCGCTGGTCGGCCAGGTCGGCGGCGGCGGCCCGGTCGGCGCGGCGTTCGGCCGCCCGGTGCGCGGCGGCGGACAGTGTCCGGTCGAGCTTGGCCTGTGCGTCCTTGCGGGACTGTTCGGCGGCGAGGGCGCGGTCTGCGCGCCGGTTTTCTGCCCAGGTGCTCATCACGCGCCCTCCTTGTGCTCGCGGGTGCCAGCGGCCAGCGCCGGGAACGGGGTGGTGTCGGTGTCGGTCGTGATCTGTTGCGGTGCACCGGTTTCCGATGCGCGGTCGCGGCGGCGGGCGGCGATCTCGTGCCCGGCCCACGCGCCGCCGGCCACGACGGAACCGAGCGCGAACCAGCCGGACACCAGGGCGGCGAGCACGAGCGGGGCGGTCACGGCGAGCAGTTCGGCGAAGTGCCACACCACCCACTGGATCGCCTGGTCAGTGCGGGTGCAGGTGTGTCGAGCGGTCATGACGGTCACCTCCGATCAGTCGGGCGGGTTGAGCAGGCCCAGCCGTGCCCGCAGGCCCAGCCAGAACCAGCGGAGCGCGCGTACCAGGACGACCAGGCCAGCTACCGCGGCCGGGACTCCCACCCACGGCGTGCGCACGGCGCACATGAGCAAGGCCAGGGCAGCGACGACGAAAATCAGGCGGCCCAAACGGGTCTCGGCTTCGTCGGCGACGGCTTCGCAGTACGCCTCCTGCCAGGTCATCCACGTCCGCTGGTCGACGCGTCGCTTACGCATGCCGGGCCTCCCTCGCGCTCTCGTGCGGGAAGAACTGGTTGACCGGCCGGTTCGGCGGCCGGGACGCCTGGGCGGTGGCGTAGCGGTCGAGTTCGCCCATCACGCCCTCCAGCACCCGCGCCACCAGCACGAGCGGGATGCGGACCAGGTGCAGGACCAGGAACAACACGACGGTGAGCGCGTGGCGGATCAGCGCCAACGTCCCGTAGCGGGACAGGACCTCGAAGGTGCTCACGGCCGGCCACCCCGCTTCGCCGGCTTGGTGATCCGGTCCCACACCTGCAGTTCGCCGGTGCCGAGTCCGTAGCCCATGCCCGCGCCCAGCGCGGTCGCCGCGGCCAGCGCGAGCGTCGCGTGGACCTGCGCGAGCGCGGCCCGTTCCATCCGGGTCTCGTGCGACATGGCCCCCATGACGTCGCCCTCGACCTGCTGGGTCAGGAGGTCGGCCATGGCGTAGTGGTCCGGTCCGTTCATGCTCTGGTGGCGGGTCATCGGTTCCCCTCCTGGCGGCGGCGTTCGCGGGCGATGCGTTCGTTTTCGCGGGTGACGTGGTCGTGGATGTCCCACGGGTCTTCCGGTGCCGGGTTCATGCCGCGGCCTCGATCCGGGCCTGCTCGGCCCAGAAGCAGTTCCAGCACTGGCGGGTGCTGGTCGGGACGCAGTAGGGCTGTACGCAAGTGCAGACGCAACAGGTGCGGCGTGCCTCCATCGCGTGATCCATCTGCCCCGGCGCGGCCTGCCGCTTCGGCGCAGCCAGCTCGACCGAGAACAGCTCCGCGACGGTCTCCCGGGCGTAGGGCTTGCGGTGGCGGAACACGAGCAGCGCCAGCGGGTCTTGCCCGTTGGGGCGGAGTCCGGCGTCGCGCAGCTGCGAGCGGGTGAGCAGGGTCGAGGGGGACTCGCCCCACCCAAACACCGGCAAACCGTCGCGGAACCCGCGGCACAGGGCGATGTGGTGGGTGGTGCCGTCGAACACGCGGCAGATCTCCTGGCGGCGGTTGCGGGGGTTCACCGGTCCACCACCGGCCGGTCGATGTGCAGGTGCAGGACCCGCGCGCGGAGGCCGCGGGCGAGCAGCAGGCTGGTCACCGAGTCGGCGAGCACCACCGAGCGGTGCCGGCCGCCGGCGCAGCCGATCGCCAGCGACCGCATCGCGTGCACGGTGCCGGTGTCCTCGCCCAGACCGGCGGTGATCGCGTCGGCCAGGGCGTAGACGTAGGCGACCGCGCCCGGCTGGGACAGGACCCGGGTCCGGACCGCGTCGTCGCGGCCGGTCAGCTGCCGGAACGCGGGATCGTGGTGCGGGTCGCGGAACATGTGCCGCACGTCCGCGACCAGGGCCGGGTGCCAGGCCGGGACGTTCGCGTCGTGCAGGAACCCGAACGAGTAGACGGCGACCTGAGGGAACCGCGTCGCTACCATCGGAACCTCCTTCGTGCGGTCTTGCGGCTGGTCGAGGGAACCCGGCGCGGCGTGCGCGTTCTTGGCGGAGTGGGCCGCCGCGTCGGGGCTGACTGCCAGGCGGATGCTCATGCCGACCACCGCCGGTTCGAGGTGCGCATCTCCCACATCACGCGGCCTCGCTCTCGATCGACGCGGCGGTGGTCGGCTGCGCGACGGTCGGCAGCGCCCGGAGAACGGACCGGCTGGCACGACGCTGGCGGCGGCCCGCGCCGCGCTGGTCACGGAAGTCGTGCAGGTAGTCGTGCATCGCAGCCAACTCAGCTGCGGACAGGAACAGCTCGGTCTCTTCGGCCGCGGCGTCGAGCTGGTCGAACGGGTCGAACTCGAACTGTTCCTGAGCAGCGAGAACGTCGTAGTTCTCGTCCATGCCGTCGTAGGCGGCTTCGGCGGCGCGGCGGCTGGTGAATGCGGACCTCATCGGATCTCCAATCAACGAAAAAGAGCAGGTCAGTGGGGGAATCAGAGCGACTTGATGAAGGTCGTGACGCTTCCGATCACGTGGCCGACGAAGTGCGCCGACTGGAGCGGCGACGTGACGACCTGGAACAGCACGAACGCGATCAGCGCGAAGCCGATGAGCTTCTTGACCACGCCCGAGCCGCCGACCTTGAAGTTCGGAAGCGTCTGCTTGGCCATAAGTCCTCCTAGTTCGAGTGTTTGCCGGTTTGAGAGTTTGTACTCAAACTTGCTGACATGGATGAACGTAGCCGACGCCACGGGCGGAGCGCAAGGTAGTTTGTGTACAAACCCTCAAACGCCTACGATCGGCGGCATGGAGACACAGCGGACCCCCGCGCGGCAGACGATTGCGCTTCGGATCGCCGACGACCTGCGGATCAAGATTGAGCTGGGCGAACTCCGAGCAGGGGACTCGCTGCCCCCGCTCCACCAGCTCATGGAGGAGTACGACGCATCGCAGACGTCAGCGCGCAACGCAATCACCCTGCTCAAGCAGCAAGGGCTAGTAGTGGTGAAGCGCGGCACCCCGCCAAAGGTGCGGCCGAAGCCCAAGAGGGTTGAGCGAAGCTCGGACCGCCACCAGGCGGAAAAGGACATGGTTCGACAGCCGGAAGACGTCCGCGCTGGTCACGGCTTGGCCGAGGATGACATGGGCGAGTCGATCGACCGATACGACTTCATCCCCAACTACTCACTCGTCCCGGCAGACCTCGACCTGGCCGATGCGTTCGGCGTGCCGGAGGGCACAACCCTCCTGCGACGCGAATACATTCACCGAGACCGAAAGACAGGTGCGCTTGAGGCCAAGTCGCTGTCTTGGCTCTTGAAAGAGGTTATCGACGCGAATCCGAAAATTGCCGACCTCAAAGAAGCCGCATGGCCAGGCGGTACCATGCATCAACTCTACACGGTTGGAATCGAGATTGACGAGGTAGTAGACCACGTGACTTCTACGATGCCAACGACAGTGGAAATGGAGGAGTGGAATCTAGTCGAGGGAACGCCCCTCCTCCTGGTCCGCCGAATATCAATCGACACAAATGGCCGTGTTGTCGAAGTAAGCGACGCTCAGTACCCCGCCGATCGAACCATGCTGACTTTCCGAACGCCGCTCAAGCGATGGGACGACAAGTAATGACGAAGCGACTTTCAATCATCACCGCCGCATACGCCCCGTTGTCTGACTACTTCGATGAAACAATTCAGAGTGTAATGGGCCAGGAACTCCCGGAAGGGTGGGATTTTGAATGGCTGATTCAGGAGGACGGCGAGTCGCCTGGGCTCTCAAGCAAGGTGGCCGCTCTGCCGAACGTCCGATATGCGCCAAACCGCGCACACACCGGCATTGCAGCAACTCGTAATCTCGCGCTGACCAGGGCGACCGGCGACGTTGTGCAGGTTCTAGACCACGATGATGTCCTCCTGCCGGGGGCGTGGCAGCGGATGCTCCCGCACTTCGAGCGGCCAGACGTGCATTGGGCGGTCGGCCAAGCCGATGACCTGCTGTCGAGCGGCGAGCGGCGAGGCTACGAGTCGGCCATCGCATTCGGCGAGGTGCCCGCTGGCCTGGTCAATACCTGGGCGATCGACCACGAAGGAAACTGGCCGATCCACTGCGCTGGCTTGTACCTGAGGACCGAGCTGGTCCGGGCATTCGGCGGCTGGGGCGGTGCCCCGGTTGACGATGACATCATCATGTTTGCCGCGCTCTCCGAAGTGGTCAATGGATACAACGAAAGTGCCGTGACTTGGCTATACCGCGTACACGACCGGCAGACCTCGAAGAGCGCGACATGGAGGGAGCGCAGTAGTGACGGCCGTCGAATTGCACTGCAACGAATTGAGGCTATTCGAGCTGTCGGATTGAAGCCGACCGGCGACCTGTCCAACCTTTCGCCGGGCAAGACTGTGCATGTTGGCCCGGCGGCAAAGGAAAGCATCGGCGGAGCTTGGTGGAAAACCGGCGGGCAATCCTAAAACCGGCGCGGGCTTGAGTTCGCCAACGGCTACACGGAAGAGGTTCCAGCCTTGCAGATCCAGCATAAAACAGGCTGGTTCTAGCGCTGGCCAACGATGCGAGTGGGCGGGCCCGATCGTGGGCGGTGCGCAGAGTGGTGCTCCACCGTGTCGGTCAGCCCCCGGAACTGGCCAAATTTTTCGGCCTGAGATGGCCGCTCGCGGACGAACGGTGTCGAGCTGGTGTGACTGGACCACGGTGGGCGACACGGCGACGGTGAAAGCCTGTTTCAGGAGCGCTTAGGATCGAACCTATGTTCGATCCTGGTGGCTTGTCTGGTTTGCCGTTCCGGTCAGCGCGGCAGCATGCCCGATGCCTCGACGGCCGCCACGACCTGCGGATCGCTCACGTGACGACTGGATATCACCACGAGATCGGGCTGCACTCGATCACCTGCCTGGCATGCGATTCGGCCCGGCGTAACTCGTGGTTCGTGGTCGAGCATCGACCGCAGGACTGGACAGGCGCGGTCGGGGAGATGCACGCCCAGAGACCGGTGCTGCTCGTTCCGCGGCGGCCAGCCGTGCCGGGCGGTGCCGGCCGGATCGACCTGCAGGTGCGCGGCGAACTGTGGGCCTACGCGCTGCTGCAGCTGTGCGCGGTCGACCGCCGCGCAATCCTGGTCCGCGTCGCCGTGGCCGAACCGCACCGGCGGCGCGGGCTGGGAACCCTGCTGGTCGACGCCGCGCTTGCGCACGGCGAGGGCTATACCTGGTCGACCGCCGAATTCGATGCCGCCGACGATGTGCTGCGCGCGTTCCGCGCCAGCCTCGATCCCGCCGAACCCGTCACGGTCGCCCATCCGCACTACTGCTCCCACATGCACCTCGCCAATGGCCAGCCGGACCAGCTGTGACACCCCGGCGGTCGCGCCTGTCACACCTGTCACTCTGTCACTCAACCCTCTCTGACCTGCAGTTTTAGGTGTGACACCAGAGTGACAGCGACCAGGCGTGTTGTTCTCCCACACTCTCTCTATGTCACTGGTGTCACCGAGGGAGAGAAAAGCGGCTGAAACAGGGGGGTGTTTAGGGGGGGCGAGCCCCCCCTGTTCCAGCCGCTTTTAGGCCGTCCCTGGGTGACAAAGTGGGTGACAATCGGGGTGGCTAACTGCGGACGTCCACGGACGTTCCAGGATTGCGGATGCGCAGGTCGGGCCGTTGTGCGCGAGGTCGAAAACCCGTGGAATCCGCTCGTAATGAATAGGTCGGGGGTTCGATTCCCCCAGGCGGCTCCGCAGGTCAGGCCCCATCCGAGACGCATCGGATGGGGCCTGATCCGTTTGCCGGACCGGACGCTGGACTACGCCAGATTCACCCGTTAGGGGAGCCGCGCCGTTCGGCGATCACGGCTTCGGAGAATGGGCGGCTCCGCTCGCTTCCGGAAAGAAATGCTCGCTGTCTAGCTGGCGCAGGTGCGCAGCCCGGCGAGGCTGAACGAAAGCATCCGGCGCCATGCGTCCGGAGCGGCCTCGGCTGTCTCGCGCACGATCAAGGCGTTCGCGGCGATCAGCAGTGTCAGATCGTCGAACGTGACGTCAGGGCGCAGCGTCCCGGCCCGCTGCGCGCGTTCGAGCAGCCGCTTCGATTTGCCCAGTTCGGCGGTGCAGCGCGCGGTCAGTTCGGGCGCGTCCTGGAGTTGCCGGCTGATCGCGTCTCGGAACGCGGGGTCGTCGGCTTGCTGCTCGCACAGCGCCGTCACGAAGGCGACGAACGATTCCCACGGGTCGTCGATCGCCTCTGCCCGGCGCATCGCCTCGTCCATCCGCTCGGCGACCAGCGCGGGCATCACCGCGTCGATCAGCGCCTCCCGTCCGCCGAACCGGTTGTAGAGCGTCCCGGCGCTGACGCCCGCCCGCTGCGCGATCTCCTCCAGCGGTACCGCCAAGCCCTTTTCGCGGAATGCGTCTGCCGCCGCGGCGAGGAGCCGTTCCTGGTTGCGCTGCGCGTCTCGGCGGAGCGTCGGCTTCCCGTCGGTTTTCACCGGGCCATCGTAGGCCGGAACGGAGGAAGTTGACGGTGGCCTCAACTTGGCGCCAAAGTTGAGAACGTTCTCAACTTATGGAGGTTCCATGTCCAAGATCCTTGTTCTCCTCGGCGCCGGCACTGGTCTCGGCCCGGCGATCGCCCGGCGCTTCGGTCGCGAGGGATTTCGGGTCGCCCTGGTCGCGCGCAACCGCGACCGGCTTGCCGCCCTGGCCGATCGGCTGGCCTCCGAGGGGATCGAAGCGGCGGTGTTTCCGGCGGACCTCGCGCGTCCGTCGGAAATCCCGGCGCTGGTCGACGCGATCCGGGACCGCTTCGAACGGATCGACGTGGTCTTGTACGCGCCCTTGGACCTGAACGGGTTCACGCCCGCCGCTGACTTGACCGCGACGGTCATGCAGCGGCTCCTCGACCTGTATTTCCTCACCCCGATCGCACTGGTCCAGGCAGTTTTAGGAGAGCTTCGCGACCGCGGCGAAGGCAGCATTCTGATCAGCCAGAGCGTCTCGGCCACCCAGCCCGCCCCCGGTCTCAGCGGCATCGGCCCGGCGATGGCCGCGACCCGCAACTACCTCCAGAGCCTGGCGGCGGAAATCGAACCCGACGGCGTACACGCGGCGACGCTTCAGATCGGAGCCCTGATCGAGGGAAGCGCGGTCCACGCGGCACTGCTGTCCGGCGCCATCGCGCCCAATGTTGACTTCCCGCAGATCGACCCGGCCGGCATCGCGGAGACGCTGTGGGAGATGCACACCAAGCGCGACGCCACCGATCTCCAGGTCCCCTAGGCGCGAGAATTTCACTCATCCGAGGGACCGGAGTCGGCCGACTGGCCAGCAGCAAGGGCCGGAAGAACGAGGGCAGCACGCGCCGCTCCCCGTTGACTGGAAGCCATGAACAGCGTGTGGAACAAGGTGGTACTCGCCGGAGCCGGGATCGCGGCACTGGCCACGGTCGCGTCGTGCGGCCTCGGCTCCTCGCTCGAGGAGAAGTCGAACGGCCACGTGAAGGCGGTTTCCTATGACACCGGAAAGCAGGGCAAGGCCAACCCGGACGCCCGGCTTCCCTCGTGGGTGCCCGACGACGCGAAGTCGGTCACCGAGCTGATCCGCACCACCGGTTCGGAGCGGATTCTGCGCTATCAACCGGGTCCGTCCGGGCTTCCGTCCCTGTGCAAGCCAGGAAAAGCCGAGGCGAAGGCTCCGACGCTCACCGCGGACTGGTGGCCTGCGGGCGAGCACAAGCGAATGGACAAGGACTGCGACGGCTGGCACGTCGCGGTCGAGGCTGACGGGGTGTACGCATACCAAGCCGAAACCGTGGCCAACGCGGACAAATAACAAGTGGCCGCCCCGGAAAAACCGAGGCGGCCACTGTCTGTCCTATGTGGTCAGTTGGCGGGCGGGGTCAGCTTCAGCACCGTCGCGGTGGCTTGCCCGCGCGGGGTGCGGTAGCTGATTTCCTCGCCTGCCTTGGCCTTCGACAGCGCGAGGCCGAGCGGGCTGTCCGACGTGATCGCGTCGGCGTCCTCGCCGGGAAGGGTCACCACGGTGAACTCTTCCTCGTCACCGTCGGAAAAACGCAGCGAAACCCGCGTGCCGTCCGGAAGCAGCGAGCTGTCGTACGCGCCGTGCTCCAGCTTCGCGGTGACGTCGGCGATCTGCCGGTCCAGTCGCGCCGCTGCCTCGGCGCGGTCGATCACGTCCGCCTGGTCGGCGGCGTCCCCCGTGCGTTCCTGCTCGCCCGGCTGCGGCGACAGCGCTTCCCGTTGCGCGCGCAGGTCCGCGATTTCCTTCTCCAGCTGACGGCGCGCCGCCTCGCTGAGCCCCTTGTCCCCTGAGATCACCATGCCGGGCATTGTCCGCTGCGCGGACCGGGGTGGCCAATCCGGTTTTTCACCCGCCGGAAGACGTTGGGACGACTGGCCTAGGATTCAGGGCTGCCGTCCTGACAAACGTAATGAGGATCACCGTGACCGCCGTGCCCGGCCGCAGCACCCAGCTGTCGCCCAACCAGTTGCAGAAGCAGGAGCTGATCGTCGAGGCGGCTCGCAAGGTCCTCGCCCGCGAAGGGCTCGCCGGCTGCACGGTACGCGCGATCGCGGAGGCCGGACCGCTCACCAAGAGCGCGATCCACTACTACTTCGCCGACATCGACGTGCTCATCGACCGGGCGATGGCCGCGCACATCAACACTTTCGTGGCGGAGCTGCGCAAGGTCGCGGACAAGCACTCCGACCCGCGCAAACGGCTTTTCGCGGTGACCGAGGCCTACCTCGCCGAATTCGCCGACCATCCGCGCGGCGCGTTCCTCTGGTTCGAGTACTGGATCGCGGCGGGCCGCGCGCAGCATCCGCAGGCGATCGACGCCATGCTCACCTCGATCACCGAACTGCTCGTCGAACTCCTCGCCCCGCTCGGCGTCGACGATCCGCGCGCCCGCGCCCGCTCGCTGCTGAGCTACCTGCTCGGCGCGGTGGTGCAGCAGCGGGTCCGGCCGCGGTCGTCCGCCAGCCTCCGCGGCGACATCGAGGCGCTCTGCTTCGCCGGATACCGCTGACGCCGCTTAGGCTCCTGGCATGCCTTTGTTCTCCTTGGACGGCGTCAGCCCGCAGGTCCACCCGGACGCCTGGATCGCCCCCACCGCCACCCTGATCGGCAACGTGACCGTCGAGAAGGACGCTTCGGTTTGGTACGGCGCGGTGATCCGCGCGGACTTCGGCCCGATCGTCATCCGCGAGGGCGCGAACATCCAGGACAACTCGGTGATCCACTCCGGGCCCGAGACGACCGAGGTCGGCCGCAACGTGACCGTCGGGCACCAGTGCCTCGTGCACGACTGCACGGTCGGCGAACAGGCGTTGATCGGCAACGGTTCCACGGTGCTCGACCGCGCGGTGATCGGACCGCGCGCGTTCGTCGCCGCGGGATCGACGGTCACGCCCGGCACCGAGGTCCCGGCGGAGACGATCGCGATGGGCAGCCCGGCGAAGAAGTTCGTGGAACTCACCGATTCCGCGCGGCTGTGGGTCGAGCACAACGCGGCGGTCTACCAGGAACTCGCGCGGCGGCACCGCGGCGGCCTCGAGCAGGTCTGAGCCGTCTCCCGTCCGTTCCCGCTGCCCGGACGCCCTTGGCGGAGTGCACTAAACTGCGTCACGCAGCAGCGACTGGCGCTATTCAAGAGGTGGAGCACCACCGGGGAGCGACGACGAGGCCGGCACCGCGCGCCTGGGTGAGGGCCACTGCAGAGCCGGAGTACGCCATGACACACCAGCCCGCCCTGTCCGCACTGTCCGCGGCGGATCCGCAGATCGCCGGTCTGGTCGAGGACGAGGCGAAACGCCAGCACGACAAGATCCGCCTGATCGCGTCCGAGAACTATGTTTCGCAGGCGGTGCTCGAAGCCACCGGCAGCGTGCTCACCAACAAGTACTCCGAGGGCTACGCCGGCAAGCGCTATTACGAGGGCCAGCAGTTCATCGACCAGGTCGAGCAGGTGGCGATCGAGCGCGCGAAGGCCGTGTTCGGCGTCGACCACGCGAACGTCCAGCCGTACTCCGGTTCTCCGGCCAACCTCGCGGTGTACCTGGCGTTCGCCAAGCCCGGCGACACCGTGCTCGGCATGGCGCTGCCCGACGGCGGCCACCTCACGCACGGCTGGAGCGTGTCCGCCACCGGCAAGTGGTTCACGCCAGTCCGCTACGGCGTCCGGAAGGAAACCGGCCGCGTCGACCTCGACCAGGTCCGCGACCTCGCCCGCCAGCACCGGCCGAAGCTGATCTTCGCCGGCGGCACGGCCATTCCGCGCACCATCGACTTCCCGGCGTTCGCCGAGATCGCCCGCGAGGTCGGCGCGGTGCTGGTCGCCGACATCGCGCACATCGCCGGCCTGATCGCGGGCGGCGCGCACCCGTCGCCGGTCGGCCACGCGCAGGTCATCACCACGACCACGCACAAGACCCTCCGCGGTCCGCGCGGCGCGATGATCATGTCCGACGCCGAGCACGCCAAGGCCGTCGACAAGGCGGTGTTCCCCGGCCTGCAGGGCGGTCCGCACAACCACACGACGGCCGCCATCGCGGTCGCGCTGGGGGAGGCCCAGCAGCCGTCGTTCTCCGAGTACGCGCACACGATCGTCGCGAACGCCAAGGCGCTGGCCGAAGCGCTGGTCGAGCGGGGCTACGACCTCGTCTCCGGCGGCACGGACAACCACCTGCTGCTGATCGACCTGACCAATAAAGCGGTGCCCGGCAAGCCCGCCGCGCAGGCGCTGGACCGCGCGGGCATCGAGCTGAACTACAACACCGTGCCGTTCGACCCGCGCAAGCCGTTCGACCCGTCCGGCATCCGGCTCGGCACGTCGGCGATCACCACGCGCGGGCTCAAGCCCGAGCACCAAGTGCAGGTCGCGGACTGGATCGACCGGACGGTGACCTCCGCGGCCGCGCAGCAGGACGGCGCGCTGGACGCCATCGCGGCGGAGATCCGCGAGTTCCTGCAGCCGTTCCCGATCCCGGGCTACGCCGAGTGACGTCGTGAGTGGCGAAGCCGGTTAGAACCGGCTTCGCCACTCACGAGTTGTTAAGCCGCGCTGCCTGACTGATCAGGTGATTGCGCTCGGCCACGTTGGGTGCCTTCTCCGCCGCCTCCCGATACAGCCGCGCAGCTGTGCCGAGGTCTCCGTCCCGCTCATGCAAATACGCCGCCACTGCGGCATGCCGAGGCAGTTTGTCGTCCAACTCCGCGAGCGCCTTCAACCCGGCACGAGGTCCGTCCGCCTCGCCGACCGCGACCGCCCGGTTCAGCCGGACGATCGGGCTGTCGGTCAGCGCGAGAAGTTCGTCGTACCACTCGACGATCTGCACCCAGTCGGTTTCCTCCGCGGCGAGGGCGTCGGCGTGCAGCGCGGCGATCGCGGCCTGGGCCTGGTACTCCCCGAGCCGGTCGCGGGCCAAAGCCGCCTGCAGGATGTCGACGCCCTCCGCGATCAGCCGGGTGTCCCAAGCGCTGCGGTCCTGGTCGGCGAGCGGCACGAGGCTTCCGTCCGGCTTCGTCCGCGCGGCCCGGCGCGCGTGGTGCAGCAGCATCAACGCGAGCAGGCCGGCCACCTCCGGATGGTCGAACCCCGCCGCGAGCTGCCGGGTCAGCCGGATGGCTTCGGCGGCGAGGTCGAGTTCGCCGGAGTAGCCCTCGTTGAAGACCAGATACAGCACGCGCAGCACGGTCGCGACGTCTCCGGGCGCGTCGAACCGCACGCTGGACACGGTCTTCTTCGCCCGGCTGATCCGTTGCGCCATAGTCGCTTCCGGCACCAGGTACGCCTGCGCGATCTGCTTCGTGGTCAGCCCGCCGACCGCGCGCAAGGTGAGCGCGACGGCCGACGACGGCGTCAAAGACGGGTGTGCGCACAGGAAGTAGAGCTGGAGCGAATCGTCCACGGCGGACGCCGGACCGGGCTGCGGCTCGGCGTCCATCGCCACTTCCCGGCCCCGGCGCGAGGATTCCGACCGCGTGGCGTCGAGGAACCGGCGCCACGCGGCCGCGATGAGCCACGCCTTGGGGTCGCGTGGCGGATCGTCCCGCCACGCGTCCAGCGCGCGGATCAGCGCTTCCTGCACAGCATCCTCGGCCGACGCGAAGTCCGCTCCGCGCCGGACGAGGATGCCGATCACCGCGGGCACGAGTTCCCGCAGCAACTCCTCGTTCATTCGGTGACCGAGGGCTCGACGCCGTAGCAAGGGCGCAGCTCGAGCCATTCGTGGATCGGCTTGCCGCCCGCGCCGGGAGCCGCGGACAGCTCGCCGGCCAGTTCGAGCGCGCGCTCGTAGCTGTCGACGTCGATGATCATCCAGCCCGCGATGACGTCCTTGGTCTCGGCGAACGGGCCGTCGGTGACCGGCGGGCGGCCCTCCCCGTCGAAGCGGACCCACGTCCCTTCCGAGGACAGCGCCTGCTCGCTGACGAACTCACCGGTCTCTTCGAGCCGCTTCGCGAAGTCGCGCATGTACTGGATGTGGGCGGTGACCTCTTCGGGCGTCCACTGGTCCATCGGGACGTTGTTCACCGAAGCCGGCGCGCCGCGGTAGTGCTTGAGCAGCAGGTACTTGGCCATTGTGGTTCTCCTCCGTGCTGGTGGCGACTCGTTGTCGGCCACGTTCGCGCCAGGGACGGAGCCGCCCGCCCGTTCTCGACATCGCCCGGCGAGAGATTAGCGTCACATGATATTTGGTTGATGAATGCAAGTTTTTCGGGAACAGTTGTGGCGAGCAAGTAGTTGAGAGATACAAGCAACTACCCCGGCACTGAGGGAGACCACCATGAGCGACACCGCCACTGCGGAAGGGGGCGCCACCACGAACGGACGGCTTTCACACCGGCAGATCCTCACAGTTCTGTCCGGACTGATGCTCGGCATGTTCCTGGCGGCCCTCGACCAGACCATCGTGTCCTCGGCGATGAAGACCATCGCCGACGAACTGCACGGACAGAGCCTGCAGGCCTGGGCCACCACCGCCTACCTGATCACCGCGACGCTTTCCACGCCGCTGTACGGCAAACTGTCCGACCTCTTCGGCCGCAAGCCGATGTACCTGACCGCGATCTCGCTGTTCCTCGCCGGTTCGCTGGCGAGCGCGATGGCCGGATCGATGTACGAACTGGCCGCGTTCCGCGCGTTCCAGGGCCTCGGTGCCGGCGGCCTGATGTCGCTCGCGCTGGCGATCATCACCGACATCACCTCGCCGCGGGAACGCAGCCGCTACCAGGGCTACTTCATGGCCGTGTTCGGCGTTTCGAGCGTCGCCGGCCCGGTCGTCGGCGGGTTCTTCGCCGGACTCGACTCGTTCGCCGGCCTCACCGGCTGGCGCTGGGTGTTCATGGTGAACGTCCCGATCGCGCTCGCCGCGCTGGTCGTGGTGACCAAGGTGCTGAACCTCCCGCACACCCGCGTGAACCAGAAGGTCGACTTCCTCGGAGCCGGCGCGCTGACGCTGGGCCTCGTGCCGCTGCTGCTCGTCGCCGAGCAGGGCCGCGAATGGGGATGGGGTTCGCCCGCGTCGCTGGCGATGTACCTGGTCGGCGCGCTCGGCGTGGCCCTGTTCATCCTGCAGGAACGCCGGATGGGCGACGCCGCCCTGCTGCCGCTGCGGCTGTTCGGCAACTCGGTGTTCCGGGTGTCGACGATGGTCACCGTGATCCAGGGCATCGGGATGTTCGGCGCGATGATGTCGCTGCCGCTGTACCTGCAGATCGTGAAGGGCGCGACGCCGACCCAGGCGGGGCTGCAAATGCTGCCGCTCACCCTGGGGATCATGGTCGCGAGCCTCGGCAGCGGGAAGGTCATCGCCCGCACCGGCCGGTACAAGGGCTTCGCGGTCGCCGGTCTCGGCCTGATGGCCGCGGCGGTGTACTCGTTCTCGATGATCGGCGTCGACACCGCGCTCGGCGTGGTCATGGCCATCGCGTTCGTGCTCGGACTGGGCCTCGGCTCGACCATGCAGACGCTGACCCTGGCCGCCACGAACGACGTCTCGCCCCGGGACATCGGCGTCGCGACCTCGTCGGTCACGTTCTTCCGGCAGATCGGCGGCACGGCGGGCACCGCGGTGTTCCTGTCGATCCTGTTCAGCACGGTCGGCGACCGGATCGCGGCGGCGGTCCGCTCGGCGATGGCTTCGCCCGCCTACACCGCGGCGCTGGCGCAGCACCCGGAGTTCGCGCGGCAGATGGCGGGCGGCGGAGTCGACGTGAACGACACCTCGTTCCTGTCGACACTCGACCCGGTGCTCGCCCGGCCGATCCTGGAAGGGTTCTCCAGCTCGATGAGCACGGTGTTCCTGATCGGCGGCGCGGTGCTGACCGTCGGGTTCGCGCTGGTCTGGCTGCTGCGGGAGAAGCCGCTTTCGGACAAGTCGGCGATGGAACAGCGCGCCGAGCAGGAAGCGGGCGAACTGGCCCTCGCGGGCTGACCGGACAGTAAAAAAGGGCCGTCCACCAGAACTGGTGGACGGCCCTTTTTACGTGCCTCAGTGGTGCGCTTCGCCGTTGATCTCTTCCTTGGCGAGGCGGTCGGTCTCGCGCTCGTAGGAGCGCGCGATCTCGGCCTCGGCCTCGGCGCGGCTGACCCAGGAGGAGCCCTCGACGCTCTTGCCCGGCTCGAGGTCCTTGTAGACCTCGAAGAAGTGCTGGATCTCGAGCTTGTGGAACTCGTTCAGGTGGTGGATGTCGCGCAGGTGCTCAAGGCGCGGGTCGTTCGTCGGAACGGCGAGGACCTTGTCGTCCGGGCCCTTCTCGTCGGTCATCCGGAACATGCCGATCGCGCGGCAGCGGATCAGGCAGCCGGGGAACGTCGGCTCCTGCACGAGAACGAGCACGTCGAGCGGGTCGCCGTCCTGGCCGAGCGTGTCGTCGATGAAGCCGTAGTCGGCCGGGTACTGGGTCGCCGTGAACAGGGTCCGGTCGAGCTTGATCCGACCGGTCTTGTGGTCGACCTCGTACTTGTTGCGCTCCCCCTTGGGGATTTCGATCGTGACGTCGAATTCCACGGCCGTCCTCGCTGCTTCTTGAATCTCGGTGTCCCACCCCGCTCGTGGGCGGCAACCTAATGACCTCGTTGACGTCACTAGTGTGGACTACGCCCCGTCGGCGGGTCGCGCCGATGTCGGCCAGACGGCATGTGACCTTGGCCCCTCCGGGGGCGGGTGAGAAGGAGTGGTGGGTGCCGGAAAACGACCAGCCGAGGTGGCCCACGGGCGATGAGGACACCTCGTCCGCAACGGACCGGGCGACCTCCCGCCTTCCCCTGCCCAAGCGCGACGCGGGAGCCACCGCGCAGCTTTCGGTGCCGAATGTCACACCGGGAGAGGGGCCTGGATCGTGGTTCAAACCGAACGTCCCGCCCGAAGAGGTCCCTGGGCTGAACGCGCCCTCGGACGCTCCCGCCTCGCCGCCGGAACCGCCCCGGTCGAACCTCGCGGACCGGATGAGCGGTGCTTCCGGACCCAGCCGCGCCGAGGAGCCGAAACCGCAGGCGCCGTGGGTCCCGGTGGAGGGGCCGACCCGATTCGCGGCCGGGGTGCCGCGGCCGGGCGGCAACGCGGGCCGTCCGGACGCTGAGGAGACCGTGCAGTCCTCGACGGTCGCCAAGGATTCCGAGGGGGCCGCGGAGAAGACTTTCCAGGTCTCGCAGCAGCAGCCGAGGCCGTCCGCGGAAGGCACGGCCGAGCAGACTGTGCGCGCGCAGCCGAACGTTTCGCCTGGTCAGCAGGAGTCCTCACCCGCGTGGCAGGCTGCGCGGAAGCCGGGGAATTCGCTGTTCGAGCCCGCTGGAGCCGGGGCCGCCGGGCCGCGCGAGGAGCAAGGGTGGAACCCGTTCCAGTCCGGACAGCCCGCCGGGAAATCAGAGCAGCAGTTCGGCGCTTTCCGGGACGAAACGCCTGGAACGGGCGAAAACAACCAGGGCTGGGCGGCGTTCCGACCGATCGTCGCGCGGGACGAGCAGGGAGACGAGCCGCCGAAGGAGGGCTGGACCGCCTTCCGGAACGACTCCGGTCCCGCTGGACAGTCCGGGCAGGAACAGGGCGGTCGAGGCAACGCCCATCCCGGGCGAGGCGGGGATGATCCGCAGGGCAACCGGCCTGGCTACCGCGGCGAGTCCGACCAGGGTCAGCCTGGCCGGGGCGGGGAGCAGCAGCGGAACCAGCCCGGTTTCCGCGGCGAACCCGATCAGGCTCAGTCCGGCCGGGGCGGGGAGCAGCGGGAGAACCAGCCTGGCTACCGCGGCGAGTTCGACCAGGCTCAGCCCGGCCGTGGTGGAGAGCAGCAAGGGAACCAGCCCGGCTACCGCGGCGAATCCGCCCCGGGATCCGCCGCCGCGCGTCTCAACCCGGCCCAGCCCGGCCGTCCCGGGAACGAACAGCAGTCGAACCGGAGCGAGTCCGGTGCCGAGCCGTGGTCGCAGCAGATCGAGATCCCCGTCCGGCCCGGGCTGCCCGAACCGCCGCCCGGCACCGTCCCGTCGGCGAGTGCCGGTCAGGTCCGGCCGATGCGGATCGACCCGAACGGCGGCCAGTTCCCGGCGGAGGCGACGGTCGGGATCCCGCGTCCGGCCGAAGGCTTCCCCAGCGCGCCCGACGCGCAGCAGGGTCCGTCCGAGGCGACCATCGGCATTCCCATCCCCGCGGGCGGCTTCACGGAACGCCCAGGTCCCGAGCAGATTCCGCCGCGCGGTGGCGCGGAGCAGTCCCCGCCGGAGCCGCCTGCCGGTGACGGGCCGGTCCCGCCGCAGGGCGACGCCCCGCGTCCCGAGGGGAAAAAGCCGCGGCGGAAGGTGCTGATCCTGGCGCTCGTCGTGCTGCTTCTGCTGGCCGCCGCGGGCGGTGCGTCGGCCGTGCCCGCCGTCTCCAACCGGCTCGGGCTGCCGTGGGCGCCGAACGCTCCGAAGGGCAGCGCACCCGACCCTGCCGACGCCAGCCTCGCGCTGCACGGTCCGGACACCTCCGGACAGGGACCGTCCGCGAACGGCGTCGCCGCGAAGCTGTCCGGTCCCGCCGGTGCGGCGGCGCTCTCGCAGCTCAGCGGCAGCGTGATCGACCCGGCCAGCGGCACCGTGCTGTGGGACCACGCGTCGAACAACCCGCTGACCCCGGCGTCGACCACGAAGATCCTCACCGTCGCCGCGGCGCTGCTCGCGATGGAGCCGACGAAGCGGATCTCGACCAAGATCGTCCAGGGCGCGCAGCCGGGCACGGTCGTCATCGTCGGCGGCGGCGACCCGTCGCTGACCGCGTTGCCGGTCGGCACCGATTCGCCGCTCTACCCGGGTGCCGCACACCTCGACGACCTCGTCAACCAGGCCAAGAAGGCTGGCGGCGACATCAAAAAGGTTCAGCTCGACGCGAGTGCCTTCAGCGGTCCGAACACCGCGCCGGGCTGGGAGCCGGGCGACGCGCCGTCGCTGTTTGGCGCCCCGATCGTCGCGGCCATGACCGACGGCGGCCGCGGCAACCCGAAGGTCGACGAGACCATGCGCTCGGGCAACCCGGGGACCGCGCTCACCCAGCTCGTCGCGGACAAGCTCGGTGCGAGCCCGGCGGGCGCCGCCAAGGCTCCGGAAGGCGCGAAGGTGCTCGGCGAAGTCCAATCGGCTCCGCTCCCGGACCTCGCGTACGCGCTGCTGCAGATCTCCGACAACGTGCTCGCCGACTCGCTCGGCCGCCAGGTCGCCATGGCCGCCGGCGGGGAAGCGTCGTTCGCCGGCGCGTCCGCCGCGGTGAAGAAGGTGTTGGCGGACAAGGGTTTCGACGTCAACGGACTGCAGCTGTTCGACACCAGCGGACTGTCCAATCAGAACAAGGTGCCGGCCAGGCTGCTGGCTCAGGTGCTCGCCGCGGCGGCCGGTCCGGACGGCAAGGACCCGAACACGCCGAGGCTGCGTCCGCTGCTGGCCGGCCTGCCGGTCGCGGGCAGCCCGGAGGGCACCCTGCACGGCCGCTACCACTCGGGCGAAACCCAGGGCGGCAAGGGCTGGGTGCGGGCCAAGACCGGCACGCTCACCGGCGTCAACACCCTCGCGGGGTATGTGCTCGACAGCGACAACCGCGTGCTCGCCTTCGCGTTCATGTCCAACGGTTCGGAGAAAAACTCCGGGCAGGCGGCGCTCGACACGCTGGCGACGGCCCTGCGGGGCTGCGGCTGCAAGTAGCCGGCACTGGGCCGACCCGCTGAACCCGCTCGGCTGAACTGCCCACGATTCCGGACCGGCAGGTAGCGTCGGAAGGGTGAGCCAGGAAACCGAAACCCGACGGCGGCCCATGGTCGACTGGGACCGGGCGGCCGCCACCGGCGCGCTGCTGGTGCGCGGCGGCCCGCAGGTCGCCCGCGGCGAGGCCGACCGCGCGGTGGTCGACCTGCGGGAGCTGACCGCCGAGGCGGAGGGGCACGTCCGCGAGCTGACCGGCCTCGGCCGCGATCTGCCGCTGCTGCCCGGCACCGTGGTGGACCGGCCCGGCTGGGTCCGGTCCGCGGCGTCCGGGCTCGGAGTGCTCACCGGCCGCGCGCTGCCCGCGGCCCAAGGCGGTCCGCTCGGCCCGATCCTGGCGTCCGGCGCGGGCGTGCAGACCGGGCTGCTGCTGGCGTTCCTGGCGTCCCGCGTGCTCGGCCAGTACGACCCGTTCGGCGGCCCCGAAAACAAGGGCGAACTGCTGCTTGTCGCGCCGAACGTGGTGGCCGCCGAACGCGCGCTGAAGGTGCCCGGCCGCGATTTCCGGCTGTGGGTCTGCCTGCACGAATGCACGCACCGCCTGCAGTTCACCGCGGTGCCGTGGCTGCGCGACTACTTCGCCGACGAGGTCGAACGGCTGGTGTCCGGGCTCGCGGAGAGTTCCGCCGACGGCTTGGCCGAGCTGGTCGGCAGGCTGCCCGACGCGTTGCGCAATCGCGGCAAGGGCGGCGGCATCGCGGAACTGCTGCAGTCGCCGAAGGAACGCTCGGTTTTCGACCGGCTGCTGGCGTTGTCCACGCTGCTGGAAGGCCACGCGGACTACGTGATGGACGCGGTCGGCCCGCAGGTCGTGCCCAGCGTCGAACAGATCCGGGAGCGGTTCACCGCGCGCCGCCAGGGCGGCGGGCTTTTCGACCGGCTGCTGCGCGCGGTGCTCGGTCTCGACGCGAAGATCCGCCAGTACGAGGAAGGCGCGAAGTTCACCCGGCACGTGGTCGAAGCGGTCGGGATGGACGGGTTCAACGCGGTCTGGCGCTCGCCGAACACGTTGCCGACCCGTGCTGAAATCGCCGACCCCGCGGCCTGGGTGCGGCGCCTGCACGGGTGAGCGCGCTCGCCGCGGTCCGGACAGCGGTCCGCGATTTCCTCGCGACGGTCGCTGTTCCCGGCGAAGTGTGCGTCGCGGTTTCGGGCGGAGCAGACTCTCTGGCGCTCGCTGAAGCGACGGCGTACGTCCTCCGGCATCGAGACGTCCGTACGCGGGCGCTCGTCGTCGACCATGGCCTTCAGGCGGATTCAGCCGTCGTTGCCGCCGAAGCGGCGACAGTCGTGAAGGGGCTCGGCATCGACGTCGTCGAGGTGCGCGCCGTGCACGTCGTCGGCAGAGGCGGTCCCGAAGCAGCTGCGCGCGCGGCGAGGTACAACGCGCTGCGCGAAGCGTTGCCAGGCGGCGAAGGGCTCGTATTGCTCGGCCACACCCAAGACGACCAGGCCGAAACGGTGCTGCTCGGCCTGGGTCGTGGTTCCGGACCGCGGTCGTTGGCTGGGATGCGTCCGCACGATCCGCCGTGGGGCCGTCCGCTGCTCGGCATCACTCGCGCGCAAACCGTCGCGGCGTGTGCGGAACTCGGCCTAGAGCCATGGCAAGACCCGCACAACTCTGACGCCCGCTTCACCCGCGTACGACTGCGTACGGAAGCACTGCCGCTGCTGGAGGACGTGCTGTCAGGTGGAGTCGCTCCAGCTTTAGCCCGTACGGCCGCACAGCTGCGCGAAGACACCGAGGCGTTGGACACACTCGCCGCGCGCGTGCACGAGCGCGCGGTCCGCGAAGACGACCTCGACGTAGCTGTGCTCGCGGCCGAGCCCGCTGCGCTGCGCAGGCGGGTTCTCCGCAGGTGGCTGCTGGACTCCGGGGTCCGCGAGCTGACCGACGCGCACCTGCGTTCGGTCGACGCGCTCGTTGCCCGTTGGCGGGGTCAGGGCGGGGTGTGGCTGCCCGGCAACTTGGAGGCTCGACGGCGGCGTGGCAGGCTCTCGCTTGCCGGACCCGAACCCACCACCCGAGGGGAATGACCCGTGTACGAGGGCGAGATCGCCTCCGTGCTCATCACCGAGCAGCAGATCAAAGACAAGATCGCGGAGCTGGCGGCGAAGATCGCCGCGGACCACCCGGAAAACGGCCAGGGCGACCTTCTCCTGGTCGGCGTCCTCAAGGGCGCCGTCATGTTCATGACCGACTTCGCGCGGGCGCTTCCGGTGCCGGCGCAGCTGGAGTTCATGGCCGTGTCGTCGTACGGGTCTTCGACCTCGTCGTCGGGGGTGGTGCGGATCTTGAAGGACCTCGACCGCGACATCGCCGGGCGCGACGTGCTGATCGTCGAGGACATCGTCGACTCCGGGCTCACCCTGTCCTGGTTGCTGAAGAACCTGGCGAGCCGGAACCCGGCCTCGCTCGAGGTCGTCTCGCTGCTGCGCAAGCCGGAAGCCGTGAAGGTCGAGGTGCCGGTCAAGTACATCGGCTTCGACATCCCCAACGAATTCGTGGTCGGCTACGGCCTCGACTACGCCGAGCGCTACCGCGACCTGCCCTACATCGGCACGCTCGATCCGCACGTCTACACGTCCGGATAGTCCGGTTCGCGATAATCCTTTCGGGTGCGGAACCCGGAAGGCCGAAATCGCGTCATAGGGCTCGACCAGGTGCGTTAACCTATGCGAAGACCTATTGCCATGCGGACGAGTGACACCAGCCGACGGGCTGGTCCTCGCGCGGGGGAACGGAGAGAGGGCAGATGGGCAACAACAGCTCGGCGGATGCCGCGGCGTTCAAGAACGCCGCTGTCAACGGCCAGGTCGGAATCGACCCGGATGCCGCGCAGACCGTGCTGAAGAAGATCCGGACCGGACGGGACGCGGTCGAAGCTCTCCTGAACAGCGCGGGCACGCTCGCGCAGCCGCCGAAGCTCGGCGCGAACCCGGTCGGCAAGGCGATGGCGACCAAGTTCGTGCAGCGCGCCGACGGCGGCGGCGACTCCTACTCGTCCGCGCTGCAGAACCTGCTCAGCCAGTACCAGGCCGCGGAGGAAGGCATCGTCGCCGCGATGGCCCGCTACCACGAGATCGACCAGTCCGCCGGCGACCCGTTCCGCAACAAGGCCTGACGTCCTAGGGGGATCACGCAGTCATGGCACCGAACACCAACACCTCGGCCCCGGGCAGCTCCGTCCCGGACGGATCGGGCTACAACACCTCCGGCTACGGCACCTCGTCCTCGATTCCCGCGCCCGGCTCCGCCGTCGCGATGGGCTCGAACTCGGCGGCCAACGACATCGTCGCCTCCGCGCGCAGCAGTTCCGGCGGCTTCGAGATCGGCGGCGACCGCGCCATCGGCAACCCACCGAACTGGCAGTCGCAGGAAAGCCACCAGCTCTACGCGGGCGCGACCACGGACAACGACCCGGGCACCGCCGAGTCCACCGGGCAGCACTGGGCCAAGCACGGCACCGAGCTGAAGCAGGCGTCCGACGACCTGTACAACGCCATCACCGAACTGGGCAACGTCTGGGTCGGCCACGGTGCGGCGGGTGCGCAGGGCGCGCTCGTGGCGATCGCCAACTCGGGCACCCAGGCGTCCGACGCCGCGCACACGATGGCCGACCGGCTCGCCCGGCAGGCCGCCGCGGCCGCCGAGGTCAAGAAGATGCCCGCTCCGCGCGACTACGACCCGAAGCAGGCCATGACGGCCGCGCTCGCGGGCGGCCCGGCCGCGCTGGCCGCGGACCAGAAGGCGCAGGCGGACGCCGCCAACGACGTCAAGGCGCAGCAGGTCGCGTTCTTCAACGCCTACACCCAGGCGATGAGCGAGGTCGACGGCTCCACTCCGAGCTTCGGCCCGGACTCGCTCGGCATGAAGCCGACCGCGACGCACTTCAACGGCAACTCGTTCAACAACGTCAGCACCATCGGCCACACCGACGGCCCGGGCGCGCTCGGTTCCCCGGCCAGCTTCGGCACGGTCGGCGCGCACGGTGCGGTCGGCGGCGCGGGGGTTGCCGGGCACGGCGCTCCGGCGCACGTCTCGGCCGACTCGGGCAAGTACGGCACCTCCGGCCTCGAAGGCGGCGGTCTCGCCGGCGGTGCCGGCGTCGGCGTTGGCGCGGGTTCCGGCGTTGGCGCGGCCCCGGTCGCTCCGGCCGCGCCCGCGAGCACGGGCGGCAGCGGGCTCGGTTCCGCGCTCGGCCTCGGCGCGATCGGCGCGGGAGCCGGATTCGCCGGCGGCAAGCTCGGCGAGGGCAACCGCAGCGGTTCGCGCAAGGAGGAGGAAGGCAAGACCTCCGCGGCGTCCGAGCACCAGAACGGGCAGAGCGCCGCGTCGGCGGCTCCGCAGCAGCAGGGCGTCGTCCCGGCGAGCGGCACCATCGGCCAGTCCCAGGGCGGCATGAGCCCGATGGGCGGCATGGGCGGTGCGGGCGCGCACGGCGCCGGCGAAGAGGACGAGGAGCACACGCACGCCTCGTTCCTCATCGAGCCGGACCCGGACGACGCGTTCGGGGCCAACCAGGCCACCCCGCCGCCGGTCATCGGCGCGTGGTCGGACGACGACAACTGACGCAGTGCTCGCGGGCGCGTGACCGGGAAGGTCACGCGCCCGCGAGCGTTCGGAAACACGTGGGGTAGGGGGTTGGTCGATGCCGAACGCGGAGCTGCTCGCGCCGATCGAGGTGGACTTCCTGTGGGAGTCGGCCGGGGTGGGCGAGCTGCCGTATCCGCTGCGGATCCGTTCGCACGGCGCGACGATGGACGAGCGCTCGGCGCTGCGCACGCGCACGCTCGGCGCACTGGCTGACCGGGGGCTCGCGGACGACCGCGGCAGGCCCGCTCCGCACGTCGAGGACTACTTCGGCATCCTCGCCTCGCCGGACGTCAGCCTCGACACCGTCCAGCTTCTCGACCCGAACGGCGAACCGCTGCTCGCGGTCGCGGGCAGCGCGAACGGCGACGGCCTGTTCGCCGTGCAGGACCAGCGCGGGCTGCACCTGCACCCGTGTCCGCCGGACGGCCTGGCCACGGCGATCATTTCGCTCCTGCCGGGTGCTCCGCGCGGGACGGAGAAGTCGATCACCGTGCCGCTGGAGCAGCTGGTCGGCGCTTCGGGCGTCGATTTCATGCAGCGGCGCGGCAACCAGACCGACGCCTCCGGCCGCGCGAGCGTCGACGAGGACCGCAAGGCACTCGCCCGGCTGCACGCCCAGCAACGCCTGCGCGGCGGCCAGATCGGCGCGAACGCCCGCAACCGGCTCGGCGGCCGCAGCCGGTCGGCGGTGCTGAGCTGGTTCGACACCGAAACCGGCCGGTACTTCACGCAGGCGAGCCAGGGCCACGACGGACGCGACTGGATCACCATCGCTCCCGCCGACCCGGCGACGCTGCGGCACCGGCTCGGCGAAATGCTCGCCGGGGTGGCCGATCAGGCCAGCGCGGGCGCCTTCTGACGCGCGCCTGGCTGAACCGCGCTGACCAGCCTCGGCTCCCGCTCGGCTGAAACCACCCCAATGTGGCATTGGGTGCGTGCGACGCACCGAACGCCACATTGGGTGCGTCAGATGCACCCAATGCCACATTGGGTGCCCGGTCCGCACCCAAAGCGGCATCGGGGCGCTTGAAGACTGCCGATCCGGCGCTACGCTGGCGGGAAATCGTTGACCGGAGGGTGAGCAGCACCGGATGCACCAAGAGTTCTTCTCGCCGCTGGCATTCGACTTCCTGTGGGAGTCGATGGAGCTGGGCGAGCTGCCCTACCCGCTGCGCGTGCGCTCGCACGGCGCGACCGAGGACGAGCGCGTGTCGCTGCGCCACCGGGTCGACATCGAGCTGAAGGCCCGTGGCGTCCGCGATTCCCACGGCCGGGTCGAGCTGGCCGTCGAAGAATGGCTGACGCTGCTCGCGCGCGCCCCGCATTCCATCGACGCGTTGCACATCCCGCAGTTCGAGGCGCATCCGGTCGCGCTGCTCGCCGCTGGCGACGAGCGCACCGGCGTGGTCGCGATCCAGGACGCCGACGGCATCTGGCTGCGGGCGATCCCGCCGGACGCGCTGGTGTCCACGATCGTCGAATTGCTGCCGGCCGGTCCGCGCGGCAGTGAGGCGTCGGTCACGCTTCCGCTGGACGAGGCGCTGCACACCCAGCCGATCCGGGTCCCGGTCTCCGCGGGCGGCGGCCAGTCCGAGGAGAAGGGCGGACGGCGGGCGAGGCGCCAGTCGCTCAGCGAGCGCGCCACCGTCGATCCGCGCGAGACCTACGGGCTCATCGCGGGCCAGCCGCGGCTGCGCGGCGGTCAGCTGGCAGCGAACAGCAGGTCATCGCTGGGAACGCGGCAGCGGTCCCGGGTGCTGGGCTGGTTCGACACCGCCACCGGACGGTATTTGAGCTTGTCGAGGGCGGGTTCGGACGGTCGCGAATGGGTCACCGTCGCCCCGGCGGACCCGGCCACGCTGCGGAGCAGGCTGGGTGAAATGGTGGCCTCGGTGGCGGTGGACACCCGATAACCGGGTGAGGTGCCGCCCCGGACCGGGAACCCTCGCGCGGGATTGGCCGTTGACCTGCGAGAGGCTCGCCAGGCTTCCCCGCCCGCCCGGACGGTACCCTGGTGGGACGGGTGCCCTGCGGCGCCCACGGGTTGTCAAGATCGCGATGGCGGGTATCACAGGAGCCGCCCAACCAGGGAGGGTCGAGGCCGCAAGGGCCGAGTCGTATGAACCGGAAGAGCGTGCTCAGGAACCCACTGCTGTGGATCGTCGCGGGGTTGCTGGCGTTGTTGGCCTACAACACGATCTTCGACAGCGATCGTGGCTACACCCAGGCTCCTATCTCCACGGCGATGCAGCAGGTCACTGCTGGACATGTCAAGGAAGCGAGTCTCGAGGACAAGGAGCAGCAGCTCAAACTGCTGCTCACGCAGAAGATCGACATCGAGGGCCAGCAGACCGACCAGGTGGTCGCGCAGTTCCCTGGCGGTGCGACCAACGACATCTACAAGGCCCTCCTCGGCGCGAACGTCGACAACCAGGCGAACCACCCGATCAAGTTCACCACCAAGGTCACCCAGCAGAGCCTGCTGACCCAGATCCTGATCTTCGCGATCCCGCTGGCGCTGGTGCTCGGCCTGCTGATGTGGATGATGAACAACGCTCAGGGCGGCGGGAACCGCGTCCTGAACTTCGGCAAGTCGAAGGCGAAGCAGCTCAACAAGGACATGCCGAAGACGACCTTCGGCGACGTCGCGGGCGCTGACGAAGCGGTCGAAGAGCTGTACGAGATCAAGGACTTCCTGCAGAACCCGGCGCGCTACCAGGCGCTCGGCGCGAAGATCCCGAAGGGCGTTCTGCTCTACGGGCCGCCGGGCACCGGCAAGACGCTGCTCGCGCGAGCGGTCGCGGGCGAGGCGGGCGTGCCGTTCTACACGATCTCCGGTTCGGACTTCGTCGAGATGTTCGTCGGTGTCGGTGCTTCGCGAGTGCGCGACCTGTTCGAGCAGGCGAAGCAGAACGCGCCGTGCATCATCTTCGTGGACGAGATCGACGCGGTCGGCCGCCAGCGCGGCGCTGGACTCGGCGGCGGTCACGACGAGCGCGAGCAGACGTTGAACCAGCTGCTGGTCGAGATGGACGGCTTCGACGCCCGCGGCGGCATCATCCTGATCGCGGCCACCAACCGGCCGGACATCCTCGACCCGGCGCTGCTGCGCCCCGGCCGGTTCGACCGGCAGATCCCGGTGTCCGCGCCGGACCTGCTCGGCCGCAAGGCGATCCTCGAGGTGCACGCCAAGGGCAAGCCGATCGCGCAGGGCACCGACCTGACCGGGCTGGCCAAGCGCACCGTCGGCATGTCCGGTGCGGACCTGGCCAACGTGCTGAACGAGGCCGCGCTGCTCACCGCCCGCGAGAACGGGCACGTGATCACCGACGCCGCGCTCGAGGAATCGGTCGACCGGGTGGTCGGCGGTCCCGCGCGCAAGAGCCGGATCATCTCCGAGAAGGAGAAGAAGATCACCGCCTACCACGAGGGCGGGCACGCGCTCGCCGCGTGGGCGATGCCGGACATCGAACCGGTGTACAAGCTGACGATCCTGCCGCGCGGCCGCACCGGCGGGCACGCGCTGCTGGTGCCGGAGGACGACAAGCAGCTGATGACCCGGTCGGAGATGATCGGGCGGCTGGTGTTCGCGATGGGCGGCCGCACGGCCGAGGAGCTCGTGTTCCACGAGCCCACCACCGGTGCGTCTTCGGACATCGAGCAGGCCACGAAGATCGCCCGCGCGATGGTCACCGAGTACGGCATGAGCGCGCGCCTCGGCGCGGTGAAGTACGGCCAGGAGCAGGGCGACCCGTTCCTCGGCCGGTCCGCGGGCAGGCAGGCCGACTACTCGCTCGAGGTGGCGCACGAGATCGACGAGGAGGTGCGCAAGCTCATCGAGACCGCGCACACCGAGGCGTGGCACGTGCTGAACACCTACCGCGACGTGCTCGACAACCTGGTCATGGAGCTGCTGGAGAAGGAAACCCTGCAGCGCAAGGACCTCGAGCGGATCTTCGCGACGGTCGAGAAGCGCCCGCACATCACCGTCTTCAACGAGTTCGGCGAGCGCACGCCGTCGGACAAGCCGCCGATCAAGACTCCTGGCGAGCTGGCGATGGAGCGCGGCGAGCCGTGGCCGCCGCCCGCTCCGGAGAAGGAGAAGCCGGCGCTGCAGCCCGCTCCGACCCCGGTCGGCACCGCGCCTGGCGCGGGCGAGCTTCCCGGCGGCCCGCCGTATCAGGCTCCGGACCCGAACGCCAACCCGTACGCCCCGCCGTCCAACGGCGGACGTCCGGCGGGCGGGCCGAACGGCACCGGACGCTGGGGCCAGCCGTATGGTGGTCAGCAGCAGCCGGGCGGTCCGGCAGGCGGCGGCTACCAGCCCGGTGGCCCGGGCGGTGCGCAGAGCGGACCGCCGAACTACGGGGCGCCTCCGGGCTGGACCCCGGCGACGTCCCCGGGCGGCCAGCAGCCGTGGCGCCCCGCCGAAGACCGTCCGCGTGAGCAGGGCTGGTTCGCCGACGGCGCGAACGGCCAGCAGCCGGACGAGGGGCAGCATCGGCGTGACGTCGACGGATCAACAGACAAGCAGTAAAGACGGCATCCGCCCGGTCTTCGATCAGGACCGGGCGGAGCGCGCCGTCCGCGAGCTGCTGCTCGCCTGCGGCGAAGACCCGGAACGGGATGGTCTCCAGGACACCCCGGCCCGGGTCGCTCGCGCTTACCGGGAAATGTTCGCCGGCCTCTACACCGATCCGGACGAGGTGCTGGCGCGGACGTTCGACGAATCGCACGAGGAGCTCGTGCTCGTCACGGACATCCCGATGTATTCCAACTGTGAACACCACCTCCTGCCGTTCCACGGAGTAGCCCACGTCGGCTACATCCCGAACGGCGAGGGCAAGGTGACCGGGCTGTCGAAGCTCGCCCGGCTGGTCGATCTCTACGCTCGCCGCCCGCAGGTGCAGGAGCGGCTTACCTCCCAGGTCGCTGATGCGCTGGTCCGGAAGCTGGAGCCGCGCGGGGTGATCGTGGTCGTCGAGGCCGAGCATTTGTGCATGTCGGTGCGCGGGATTCGCAAGCCCGGCGCCCGGACTACCACTTCGGCGGTGCGCGGAATGCTGCGGTCTTCGGCGACTTCGCGGGCCGAGGCGATCGAGCTGATCCGGGGACGCCGGTGATCCCCCGGCCGGGACGGTGCGCCGTGATGGGCGTGCTGAACGTGACGCCGGATTCGTTCTCCGACGGCGGCCGGTACCTCGATCTCGACCAGGCGCTGGAGCACGCGCGCGAGATGTGGGCGCGCGGCGCGGACCTGATCGACGTCGGCGGCGAATCGACGCGGCCGGGAGCCTCGCGGGTCGACGCGGAGACCGAGGCGGCGCGGGTGTTGCCGGTGATCCGGCAGCTGGCTTCCGAAGGCGTCGTGCTGTCGGTCGACACCACGCGGGCCGCGGTGGCCGAAGCCGCGGTGGAGGCCGGCGCGAAGGTGATCAACGACGTGTCAGGCGGGCTCGCCGACCCGGCGATGGGACGGGTCGCGGCGGAAACCAAAGCGCCGTGGGTGTTGATGCACTGGCGTGGGCACAGCAAGGACATGAACGCGTTGGCCACGTACGCCGACGTTGTCGCCGAGGTGCGCGGCGAGCTGCTGCACCGGGTCGACGAAGCGATCGCGGCCGGGGTTTCCGAGAGCGAGATCGTGCTCGACCCGGGCCTTGGGTTCGCCAAGCACGCCGAGCACGACTGGGCGTTGCTGCACGGGCTGGATTCGTTGCTGGACTTGGGTTTCCCGGTTTTGGTGGGTGCTTCGCGCAAACGGTTCCTCGGCCGTCTGCTGTCCGGAAAGGACGGGGTGCCGAGGCCGCCGGACGGCCGCGAGATCGCCACCGCGTCGATTTCGGCGCTGGCCGCGGCGGCAGGTGCTTGGGGCGTGCGGGTGCACGAGGTGGGGGCTTCACTGGACGCCGTGGCGGTGGCCGCGGCCTGGCAGCAAGGGCGGGCCGATGGCTGACCGCATCACGCTCACCGGACTGCGCGTGTTCGGCCGGCATGGAGTTTTCGACCACGAGAAGCGGGACGGGCAGGAGTTCGTCGTCGACATCGTCGCGTGGCTCGACCTCGGGCCGGCCGCGGCGTCGGACGACCTGACCAAGACGCTGCACTACGGCGAGCTGGCCGAACTGGCGGCGGGGATCGTCGCCGGGGAGCCCTACGACCTGATCGAGAGCGTCGCCGGGAAGATCGCCGACGAGGTCCTGCGCGACGACCGGCTGACCGCCGTCGAGGTCACCGTGCACAAGCCGGCGGCGCCGATTCCGCTGACCTTCGACGACGTCGCGGTCACCATCCGGCGGGAGCGGTGAGCCGCGCGGTCCTGTCGCTCGGTTCCAACCTCGGCGACCGGCTCGGCTATCTGCGCGGCGCGGTCGACGCGGTGCGCCCGGCGCTCGTCGCGGTGTCCGGGGTGTACGAGACGAAGGCGTGGGGCGTCGAGGATCAGCCGGATTTCCTGAACGCGCTGTGCATTGTCGACGACCCGGCGCGCGACCACTGGGCGTGGCTGCGCGCCGGGCAGGCGGCCGAACAGGCGGCGGGCCGGGTGCGCGAACTGCGCTGGGGCCCGCGCACGCTGGATGTCGACATAGTGACAGTGCGGGGGGTGAAGTCCGACGACCCCGAACTGCTGCTGCCGCATCCCGGAACCCCGGACCGGGCGAGCGTGCTGATCCCGTGGCTCGAGATCGACCCGGATGCCGAGGTCCCCGGGCACGGCCGGGCCGCCGACTTGCTCGCCCGGCTGCCGGAGGCCGACCGGGCGGGCGTCGTCCTGCGGCCCGACCTGACCCTGTCGTGAGTGGCGATCCCGGTTCTAACCGGGATCGGCGCTCACGAGGCCCGCAGCGCGGCCAACAGGAACTGCACCTCGTCCTGCCGGCTGGGGATGGCGGGCCAGCCGTTGATCGTCGCGAGCAGCTGCCAGTACCGCTCGGCGCGCGGATCCGCCCCGACGGCGATTCCGTCGGCCATCTTGTAACGGACCGCAGGATCGGCCGGGTCCTGGTCCGTCCGGGCCGAGGCGGTCGCGATCGCGTCCGCCAGCGCCCGTCCGGCCGGGGAGTCCGGCGCGTGGCCCGCGTCGAGCGCGGACCGGGCGTCGGACATCCAGCTCTCCCAGTTCTCTTGCTGAGCCTTGGTCGGCTGCTCGTACTCGCCCGTTTCCCGCGCGGACGAATGCCGCTCGCTCATCGTGCGGATGGACTGCCGGAATCCGGGGTCCTGCACGAGTTCGGCGAACTCGATCCAGGCTTCCAGCTGTTCCGGCGTCGGATCATCCGGAAGATCCGGTTTCGCCGATTGCATTCGCGCGTAGAACTCGGGATCGACATCGAGCCCTTGCATCATTTCGGCCCAGAACTCGTCCACCAGACGGCGGCGTTCCTCGTCCGGCATTTGGGCTATGCGATTCATCAGTTTCACTTCCTCCAGCTCGGAATCCCGTTTCAGCACCGCGCGCAATACCGCGCGGCGCAGCCGCAACCTCCGGATCTGCTCGTCGAGCGCGTCGACGTGGCTGGTCGCCAGGTCGCGCACCGTCGTCTCGCGCGCCAGTGCGCGGGACACGTCGGGCAGGCCGATGCCCAGCTCGCGCAGCGTCCGCACCAGCTCCAGCCGGGCGAGCGCGTGCGCGTCGTACAGCCGGTAGCCGGCTCCGGTCCGCTGCGTGGGCGGGAGCAGGCCCTCGTCGGAGTAGAACCGGATGGTCTTCACCGGCAGCCCGGTGCGCCGGGACAGTTCGCCGATCGTGAAGACCGTGGTGGCAGGCATGTCAGGCATCGTGGAGTCTCCAGTCGCTGGAGAGTCAAGCCTGCCAGAACGGGCTCGGTACGGTGGAGGCATGCACTTCACGCGGTCCCGGGACCTGGTCGTGGCCGCGGTCCTCGGCCTCGCCGTGGTCTACGTGCTGTTCCAGACCGCTTACGGCGATCTGCCGCGGCTGCCGTTGCTCGCCGGGGTGACCTTCGCGGTGCTGGCGGTCGCCGAGGCGGGACTGGCGTTGTCGATCCGGTCGCGGATCAAGGCGGGCCGGGTGCACGGCGACGCGGTCGGAATCGCCAGGGCGGTCGCGCTGGCGAAGGCGTCTTCGCTGGCCGGGGCGTTTCTCGGCGGTGGCTGGGTGGCTGCGTTCCTGTATGTCTTCCCGCGACGTGACGAACTCGTCGCCGCGGTCTCCGACACCAAGTCGGCGGTCGTCGGGGCGGTCTCGTCGGCGTTGCTGGTAGCTGCCGGTTTGTGGCTCGAGCACTGCTGCCGGACGCCACCGGAGGACCGTCGGACAACGACCGGTTAACGCTTCGATCGAGCCGCTCGAAGTACCGACTAGGTCTCATTCGGATCACCGGAAGGTACGGTGTCAGGCATGACTGGCGTGGGTGACGACTCGCATGGCCGCCGCCCTGGCAGGCCGTGGCTTGTCGTCGGATTGCTCCTCGCCGTCGGCGCCACCCTCGCATTGGTGCTCAGCGACGACCTCCGGTACCTCCGGCTCGGGATCGTCGCGGCGCTCTGGGCTGCCCTGATCGGCGCCTTCCTGGCTGTCCGGGCCCGCAAGAACGCGGCGCACAGCGAGGACGCGGTCGCCGAGGCGCAGGCGGTGTACGAACTGGAGCTGGAGCGCGAGATCGCGGCCCGGCGGGAGTACGAACTCGAACTCGAAACGGAAACGCGCGAGGCCGCGCAAGCACAGTCACGCGAAGAATTGGATGCGCTGCGTGCTGAAGTGGCTGCGCTGCGCGAAAGTCTGCAATCTTTGTTCGGCGGCGAAGTGCTTCTCGAACGCGTCGCGCTCACCGCGCAGGCGACTCGGATGCGTTCCCTGAACGACGATCAGCGGCTCGTTTCGGCTGGTGCGGAAACCAAGAACGGCAATGGCAAGAAACCGGCCCAGCTGCTCGCCCCGAAGAAACCGGTGGTCGATGTTCCGGAGCGGCCGACCGAATTCATGGACCGGGTGGTTGATGCGGCGCCGCCGGCGGAGCGCCGCCGGACCCCGGTGAATGGTGCGGCGAAGACCAATGGGTCTAACGGCTCGATCAGCGCTGGGTTGAACGGATCCGGTCCGAACGGCGACCGTGCGACCCAGTTGCGCACCCAGCAGATGCCGCGCCTCAAGCCGAAGCGTCCGGAGCCCGTCGAACCGGAACCGTTCGAGGACGACGTCGAAGCCGACAGCCCCGCCCCGCGCGGAGGCCGTGATCCTCGCGCCAACCTGGCGGAGGCGTTCGTGCCCCGCGGCGGTCGCGGCGGAGACGCTGTCCCGCACGAGGGACGGGCGAGTGTCGCGGACGCTTTCGCCGCGCGTGAGCCGCGCAATGGCGCACCGGAACCACATGCTGAGCGGCCCGCTCGCGGTGGTGCCCCGGAGCCGCAGGCCGAGCGGGGCCCTCGTGGTGGCGCGGCTAAGCCGCGCGTTGACCGTGCGCCGGAGCCGTACGAAGCCGAGCGCCGTCCGGCGGGCGACTCTGGTTCGCACGTCATTCCGGAGCCGTTCGAGCAGGACAGCGTCGAACGCGGTCCGCGCAACGTGACTGAACCGCTGCCTCGCGAAGCCGACCGCGCCCGTTTCGCGCCCGGTTCGCACGCTGGGCGCGAGGACGCGGCGTTCGGCCAAGGCAAGCCGTCTCCGCGAGTCGCTCGGCCGCAGAACGACGTGCCGGAGCCGCCTCGCCGTCCGGTCGCGGACGCGCAGCCGACCCGGGCTGTCGCGCCGGTGACCAAGCCGGAGCCGCCGGTGAAGGAGGAGCGTCCGGTGCCCCGGTTGGCGGCACGGCCTGCTCCGAAGCGGCCGGAGGAGCGTCCGGAACCCGCTGAGCAGACTGCGATTTCCCGTCCGGCCGAACCGGCTGCGCATCGGCATGCCGAGCCTGCGCCGAAGAAGGCGGAGAAACCGGTGCCGGAGAAGGAGACTGCGGCTGAGGTGCCGACGCGGGCTCCGTCTCGGCTGGAGCAGTTCTCTCGGTCGGATTTGTCGCCGTTGGCGGAGGACACGCCTACCGGGCGGCATGGTGCGCCTGGGGCTGACGCGGTTAATCCGACGTTGCCGGAATCGGTTCGCAGCGCGGTGGGCAGTGGGGCTGGCGGGCGTCGGCGGCGGCCGGAGGCTGAGTCGGGTCCGGCTGCGGCTCCGGTCAGCGGGGGGCGTCGGCGGAGGCCGGATGGGGAGCCGCCTGCTTGGGAGAGTGCGGCTGAGGAGAGCGTGGAGGAGGAGTCGGCGCACGGGCGGCGGGCTGCGGACCGGGGTGAGGGTCCGGCTGGGCACCATGCTTCTGGGCGTTCGGTGACGGAATTGCTTGCGGCTAATGGGAAGAAGGACGGGAGTCCTCGGCGGAGGCGGCGGGCGGAGGACTGAGGTTCTCGGGCTTCGTTGCGTGACGGGCTCGTCGCCTGGCGGCGACATTGCTTGTGGTGTCGTGAGGGGGCACCCCGAAGCTGATTGTGACGACGGCGCGGGGGTGCTTGTCAAGGCGGGAAAGATGCCTTGACAAGCAC
>NZ_JBSHAM010000032.1:0-94454 GCF_053611505.1 Amycolatopsis sp. NPDC054798
CGTCAGATGCACCCAACGTGGCGTTGGGTGCGGTGGGCTGGGTGGGGCTTGTGCCCCAATGTGGCATTGGGTGCGTGGGATGCACCGAATGTGGCGTTGGGTGCGTCAGATGCACCCAACGTGGCGTTGGGTGCGGTGGGCTGGGTGGGGCTTGTGCCCCAATGTGGCATTGGGTGCGTGGGATGCACCGAATGTGGCGTTGGGTGCGTCAGATGCACCCAACGTGGCGTTGGGTGCGGTGGGCTGGGTGGGGCTTGTGCCCCAATGTGGCATTGGGTGCGTGGGATGCACCGAATGTGGCATTGGGTGCGTCGGGGTGGGGCTAGAGGAGCGAGCGTTCGATCCGGTCCATCGGTTTCTCGCCTGCTTTGGGGGTTTCGGCGATCGGTTTCGACGGGGTGCCCATGCGTTCGGACAGGAGGAAGGCGATGATTTCGGCTTCCTGCTCCTGTGCGTCGTCGTAGGTGGCGCGCATCAGCATGTCCCGGACGATGTCCGGGTCCAGGTTGGGGAACAGCGAGCGGGCGCTCTCGTCGTCAAGAAGACCCGAGCCGCGATGGCAGCAGATGATGTGACCCAGCTCGTGCAAGATGATGTGCTCCTGGTGCGCCCCGGTGGTGTTGGCGTCGAAGAAGATCAGGTCCTCGCCCCGTGCGGCCACCCACATGCCGCACGGGTGCGACGCGGGCATCGGCAGCGGCACGAGGGTGATCCGCCGTTCGCGGATCTCGCCGAGGCGTGCGCAGAGCGTCGCCAGGTCGTATTTCGGTGGGAGGTCGAGTTCGGCGATTCGCTGGGCGCCTTCGTCGCGCATCCGCCGCAGCTGCTCGCGCCGCTGCGGGGCTTCGGACGGGGTGCCGGTCACCGCGCCGCTTCGTCCGTGACTGGGGGAAGCCCCTGCATTTTGCGGTACTGGTCCATGATCGTGGTGATCGCCTGGAGGTTTTCCTCGCGCATGCCCGCCGCGCGCATCGCGACCGCCCGGACGCCTGCCTGGCGCATCGCCTCCACCGCGGCCAGCTCCGACAGCACCGACCCGGCGACCTCGTCGTCGAAGAAGTACGCGACGGAGACCCCGAAGAATTTCGCCAGAGCGGCCAGCAGCTCCTGAGAGGGATTGGTCCGCTTGCCGGTGCGCAGCTGAGACAAGTACACCGCGCCGACCTTCAGCTCCGGCGTGGCCCGCTTCAGTTCGGCTGCCACCTCGGCGTTCGTCCAGTGCCGTCCTTGCGGGCGCACGGTGCGGAAGAGGTCGTCGAGTCTGGAGGCCAGGGTGGGCCGGGCATCCGCCGGCTGAGTGTCTTCGGACATGCTGCTACGCCCCTCCAGTTGCAGCTGATTGCTCTCAGCTAAGGCGACTATCTCAGATTAGCTCACAGTTGACAATCGGCGAAGGGCTCCACAAGACTGTGCCTCAACGAGATAGCTGGTGGCTAACTCGCCACATCCGGGCAAGAGCAGCAGGCGTAGTACCGGCCCGGGGCGACGCTGGGGGTGTCGCCCCGCTCGGTCCGCCGAGGCCGGGCCCGGAGGCAGTGGACGTGAGCGGACTGCCTCCGGGCCGGCGCTCCGCGTCCGTCGTGCGGTCCAGGAACCGGTGGTGGAGGACCGGAACCGCGCGTGGTCGGCGGAGAGGTCGGCGGACTGTTTCCTGACGGCGGATCGGTGCCGTGAGGCGGTCGAGGGTGGCCTGCGGACTCGCCGGGCCGCGTGTCTGACGGTCTCCGGGGCATCGGTGATCGAGCGGTCGACGTCCTGGCCTGGTGGGCATGGTGGCGGCGCGTGTCATGCGGAACTGTCAGCGGACCTTCCGGATTGGCGTTCGCGTGCCGGAGGGCTGGCTGAGCCGAACTCCCTGGCGAGCACTGCGACTGCGCGGCCCACTGAGGCAGAACTCCCTGGCGACCGCGCGCCGCCTGGGGAGACGCCAGTGAACTCAGCTTGGTCCGACGGATCAGAACCCGTCCGGCGGCCGCGCACGGCTCATGGAAACGTCGGCGAACCCGGCTTGGTCCGACCGGGCAGAACCCCTTCAGCGGCCGCGCACAGCCCGCCGAGACCTCAGCGAACTCGGTCCGAACGAGCGCAACTCCGGTGCCCGAGCGCAGCCTGCGGAAACGTCAGCGAACCGCTTCCGGCCCAGCGAGCTGCGCCCACTCGGCCGCCCACTGCGCCGCGCGCCGGTGGTCGAGCACTCGCCGCGCCACCCAGAACGCGCCGCCCAGCACTGCGACCGCGCACAGCCAGCAGAAGGCCGCCACGAGCACGCCGTTGGTGACCGCGTCCGCGTGCGTCAGCGGGGCGGTCGTCTGCTTGCCGGTGTCGTCGAGCCAGATCTCGGTGGTCGAGCCCTCGGTCGCGGAAGCGCTGGGCACCGTGATGATCCCGGTCCGCTGCACGCCGTTCGGCGGCTTCCAGACCGCGTTCACGCGCGCGGTGTTGGCGATCGGCGCGCTGTCGCCGACGGAAGCGGCCGGCTGCGTGGCTGTCGTGAGCACCGTGGCGGTGACCTGGTGCCGCGACTGCAGCTGCGCGTCCGACGCGGCGGTCTCCGCGGCGATGTCCGCGCTGCCGATCGTCATGGCGAAGGGAATCGCGATGAGCGCCAGCAGCGTGACGATCCCGGCGAGCACGCCTTCGATCCGGTCCGACCGGCGGACGAGCGGGTTGCGCACGACGCCGAGCCGTCGGAGCAATCGTTTACCAGGGTGTGGTGGTCTGCCTGCCCGAGTCCTGTTCCGCATGCCCCTCATGGTCCTCTTTCGCGCGCGCGAGCGCTGTGTCCCGCACAACGTTTTTCACGTTTTTCCTGGGGATCCGGTGTGTTTCTGCTTACCTCCCAGCCTCGGGTTTACCCGTGTGGGTGACGACGAGTGGAGGTTTGGGCTGCGGTGCCTCGGTTTCGGCCCGGTCCCGGTGCGCGCGCCGCGGTACCGGGGCGAGTGGTCCAGGCCAATGTTTCGCCGGTTCTAACGCCCCGCCGCACGTTGCCCAGACTGGTCTTTCGCCGGGTTTGCCCGCGGATGGGTTGCGGTACCGGAGGTTCAGCGGTGCGGTCGTGCGGCGGATCGTCTGATTCGCACGGTTCGTGTTGGCGGGTAAGCGGTCTTGGGTGTTCACGCCGCGGGCGCCGAACGTTCGGGAGGGGGCAACCGCGGGTTTCCGCCGCCGCCGGCTCGGGCGGGTTCGCCTGCCCGAGCCGCGACGAAATCGTTCACTGCCGTCCGGCCCGGAATCGGGCCATTGCCGCGCACAAACCGAAGAACAATCCCGGTATCCGGGAACCATTCAGTCGACCAGTCGAATCGTCTCGGTAGAGCTGTACGAACGCCGCCGGGTGATCCCGTGTTCGGCGACGATTCCGAGCTGGATGCTGCGATCGGCGGGCGCCCAGTAGCCCGTCCGCACGAAATAGCCGTCCATTGTGCAGAGCCGGTTCGCGCTCTTGCGGGAACTGATCGGTTCCCAGCCCCATTGCCGTCCGGTCTCCTCGACGCCGTTGCGCCGCACGTGCAGCCGCGGGTTCCCGATCTCCCGGCAGTACGCACTGCCGTCCGCGATGTACAGCACGCCGTCGACCTTGTAGAACCGCTTGCCGTCCAACAGGCTCACCTGGCCGGACAGGGTGAAGTGCACCCTGCCGCCATTGTCGCCGTCCATCGTCCAGTCGAGACAGAATTCCTTCGTCGGAACCTCGAGCGACTGGGTCATGGCCGTGTCTCCTTTGCTCGCATGCCGGAGCGTCCAGGAAAATATAAGGAAGAACCGGGTTCCCGGGAGGTATCGGGAACCGTTTTCACCCAAAGAGGCCCAGTGAACACGCATCGTGGTCAGCGCCCGATTAATCGGTGGAATTACCGCCGATGGGGTATCGCGGATACGATAAGTGAATTCCCCTTGCCCGAAACCGGTGGCCGCGCGCGGTCCCGGGCCGGCGGGTCGCGCGGCCCGTGTCGGCAGCGTGACAACTTCCATGACGCTTGTCATAGCCGCCGCCGTGTGCGACCCTCGGGTTATGACGACTGTCATGACCGCCGTGCGACCGGCCACCGCCGGTTCCGTGGCCGATCTCGTCCGGGACTGCTCACCGGAATCGCTGAGCCGCCGGTTCACCCTCGGCGGCCTGCTCGACCCGGAGGTGGTCCTGTCCCGGTACCAGCGATTTCTCCTCGCCGGCACCGCCCTTGTCGCCGAGGTTTCCGGCGTGCCCGCGGGGCTGCTGAACGCGGTCGCAGAGGAGGGCAGCCGCGTTGAACTGGGGCTTCTCGTCGCCGACCGATGGCAGCGAAGGGGCATCGGCCGCGGGCTGGTCGGGCTGGCCGCTGAGCAGTGGCGAGACTGGACGCTCCACGCCACCGTGCAGGATGGCAACGTCGCCGCGGAGGGACTGCTGCGGACGTGCGGGTTCCGCTTCGTCCCGGGGTACGGCGGCGAGAACGAGTACGAGCTGACGGTCACGGAGGAGACGTTCGATGACGGAACGGCCGGCGCGCGACCGGATGGTCTTCAGCGCTGCGCAGTTGCTGCGTACGCAGGGCTTGAGCGGCACCGGCATGCGCGAAGTAGTAGCGCATGCCGGGGCGCCGCGGGGGTCGCTGCAGCACTACTTCCCGGGCGGTAAGGAACAGCTGTTCGGCGAGGCTATCGACTGGGCAGGCCGCTACACCGCGCGCCGCGTGACGCGCGCGATGGACTCGATGACGGACCCGACGCCGTCCGCGCTCTTCGCCGCGATTGTCGAGTACTGGCGCGCGGAGTTCATCGAGATCGGTTACGCCGGCGGCTGTCCGCTGGTGGCCACAGTCACCGACACGGCGGCGTCGAGTGAACCGTTGCGCGAGCGCGCGAAGGACGCCTTTGCGCAATGGCGCAAGCCCATCGTGGCCTCACTGGAGCAGATGGGCGTACCGGCGGCGCGCGCTGCTTCGTTGGCAGTGTTGATGATCAGCGCGCTCGAAGGGGCCGTGGTGTTGGCGCGCGCGGAGCGCTCAGTGACGGCGCTCGACACCATTGTCGAGGAGTTAGGTCCAGTTCTCGACGCTGCAGTGGACAAGCGCCGCCGTCGCTAACGCCGGTTGAGCTTCGCGCGCAACGTCGCGACAGTGTCCGGTTCGTGCAGCAGTTCGGCGAAGTACTTGCTCTCCGACTCCATTCGCTCTTCGACACTCGCGTCGGTGCGGTCGTGCAACAGCGCGCGCGTCGTCGTCAACGCGCGCACTGACCGTGCGGCGAGTGTTGCGACGCGTGCCGAGACACGCTCACGGAGAGCTGTCGCGTCAGGGAGCACTTCGTTGACCAAGCCGAGTTGCTTCGCTTCGACTGCAGGCAGCCGTTCTCCGAACAGCAGCAACTCCGTCGCCCTCTGTGGACCGACTCGGCGCGGCAGTGCGTAACTGCTGCCGAACTCCGGGACCAATCCCAACGGTACGAAGGGGAACTGCAGGTAGCTGCGTTCGGTGGCGTAGACGAGGTCACAGTGCAGCAGCAGGGTCGAGCCGATGCCGACAGCCGGACCGTCCACTGACGCGACCACCACTGCCCGCGTCGCCAGCAATGCCTCCTGAAAGACCCGCGCGGGCGGCTTCGTGCGGTCTCCGGCTTCGTGCGCGAGGAAGTCGCCGAGGTCGTTGCCTGCGGTGAAGGCACCGCCAGCTCCGCTCAGTACGACGATAGGCGTGCGGACAGTGTCGAAGGCGTCTGCGAGGGCGACGTACATCGCCTTCGTGAGCGCGTTCCGCTTTTCGGGCCGGTTGATGGTGATGGTGGTGACCTGTCCGTCGACAGTCGTCTCGATGCTCATTCACAGCTCCGCAACAGCAGCGAGCAGCAGATCGACTTCCGCTGCAGTCGTGTACGGCGCGATGCCAGCGCGTACGGCACCGGTGTCGCCAAGGCCGAGATGCCTTGCGCATTCGATGGCGTAGAACGTCGAAGCAGGCGCGTTGATCCCGCGTGCGCCGAGACGCTCGTACACAGCCTGCGGGGTCAGGCCGGTGACCGAGAACAACACTGTCGGCGTCCGGTGCCGCGTCGGCGAGCCGTAGCGCACGACGCGAGGCAGCGCGGCAAGCCCGTCTTCCAGTCGCCGCAGCAGTGCGTCTTCGTGTGCTTCGAGAGCCGTAAGCGACGTACGCAAACGTTCGCGACGGCTGCCTTCACTCGGCACTAGCCCCGCGAGGAAGTCGATAGCCGCGGTGGTGCCCGCGAGCAGTTCGTACGGCAACGTACCCAGCTCGAAACGCTCAGGCACCGCGTTGCTGGACGGCAGCAGCTTGTCCGGCTGCAGCGTCTCCAGGAGATCCGGCGCGGCAGCGAGAAGACCGAGGTGCGGGCCGAGGAACTTGTACGGCGAGCAGGCGTAGAAGTCAGCTCCCAGTGCAGCGATGTCGACCGGCGCGTGCGGCGTCAGATGTACGCCGTCCACATAGCTCAGCGCGCCTGCTTCGCGCACGGCGTCGGTAATCGCCGGGATGTCCGGACGCGTGCCCAGGAGGTTCGACGCCGCGGTGACCGCTACGAGTCGCGTCCGGTCAGTGAGCAGCGAGGTGATCGATGACGGCGGCAGCTCGCCTGTCTCGGGGTCGAAGTCCGCCCAGCGAACAGTCGCGCCGCGCGCTTCGGCGGCCTGCACCCACGGCCGGACGTTGGCGTCATGGTCCAGCCGGGTGACGACGACCTCGTCGCCCGGGCCCCAGTTCTTCGCGAGAGTGCGGGAGAAGTCGTAGGTCACCTGGGTCATGCTGCGGCCGAACACGACGCCCTCCGGGCGCGCGCCGAGCAAGTCAGCGACGGCTTGGCGGGCTTCGCGCACTACGCCGTCCGCGCGACGCTCTGCCGCGGTGACAGTGCCGCGGTTCGAGATAGCGGCGCAGAGGGTCGAGGACACTGCTTCGCCGACTACGTCCGGGACCTGGGAGCCGCCAGGTCCGTCGAAGTGGGCAGCGCCGCTCTCGAGCGCGGGGAAGTGCTTGCGGATCGCGTTCACGTCGTAGGCCACGGCTGCCAGCTTGCCTGATCCCCGGGCGAGTGTCGTGCTCCGCGCGGGTGCGATCATGCCGCTGTCCCGTTGCCCTTGGAGAGGGGTCCGCCGGTGCTCGCCGAAGAGGTCGAAAAACTGCTCGCCCAGCCGTTGCCGTGGCCGATCGTGCAGGCAGGCGACCCAGTGCTGCGCGCCGCCGCCCGCCCGTACGAGGGCGAACTGAGCGACAGCATGCTGTCCGCACTGATCGAGGGCATGAAGGCGACCATGCACGCCGCGCCCGGTGTCGGACTCGCGGCTCCGCAGATCGGCCTGTCGGTCCGGATCGCGGTCGTCGAGGACGGCGCGCGCGAACGTCCTGGCGTCGCCGAATCCACCCTCGCCACCCGCGGGATCGTCCCCCTGCCGTTCCGCGTGCTCGTGAACCCGGCATACACCCGAGTGGGCGACGAAACCGCCGCGTTCTTCGAGGGTTGCCTCAGCGTGCAAGGCTGGCAGGCTGTCGTCGCGCGAGCCCTGCGGATCCGGCTTCGCGGCAGCGACGAAACCGGTGCCGCGCTGGACGAGGAATTGTCCGGCTGGCCAGCGCGAATCGTCCAGCACGAGACCGATCACCTGCACGGCGTGCTGTACCTGGACCGGGCCGAACTGCGCTCGCTGTCCACCCACGAGGCCGTCGCCCGCCGCTGGACCCAGCCGACCCCCGCCGACGCCGCCCGCGAACTGGGTTTCGACCTCCCCTGATTTCTTCGGCCCCGGTTTTTGTCGGTGCCCGCTGATACGTTCCTCCGCAGTCGCCCCGCCCGGGGCCCGCCACTGGGGAGGAACCTCATGAACTCGTTGCAAGACAAGGCAAAACTCTTCCGCGAACTGCACGCGGCGGACGTGCTGGTGCTGCCGAACGCCTGGGACGCGGGCAGCGCGGTCGCCATCGAACGCGCAGGCGCGCCAGCCGTCGCCACCACCAGCGGCGGCGTCTCCTGGGCACTGGCCAGAGGCGACGGGCAACATCTCACCCGTGCGGAAATGCTGACGGTCATCGCCCAAATCGCCGCGGCCGTAGAGGTTCCGGTGACGGCCGACGTAGAAGGCGGCTACGGCCTGGCCCCTTCAGCCGTCGCGGAAACCGTGACCGGAGTAGTCGAGGCCGGGGCGGTGGGCGTGAACCTGGAAGACTCCCGCGCCGGAACCGGCACCCTGTTCACCCCGGACGAACAGGCCGAACGCTTCACCGCAGCCCGCGCCGCCGCCGCGACGGCCGGTCTCGGAGACCTGTGGCTCAACGCCCGGACGGACGTGTACCTGTTCGGAATCGGCGAACCCGCCGGCCGTTTCGACGATGTGCTGACCCGAGCCCGCGTGTACGCCGACGCCGGAGCGGACAGCATCTTCGTCCCCGGCTTGGTGGACCTCGAGGTACTGGCAGAACTGGCCAAAGCCTCGCCGATCCCGGTGAGCGCCATGGCCGGACCGGGCGCACCCCCGGTGTCAGACCTGGCCGCGGCCGGAGTGCGCCGGGTGAGCGTGGGGACGGCCATCGCCCAGGCTGCGTACTCCTTGGCCCACCACGCGGCGGCCGAGGTGCTGAAGCAGGGGACTTATGGGGAGGTGACTGGTGCGCTGGACTTCGGAACGGTGAACGGCTGGTTCGGCTGACCTGCTCGGGCTGGCGACCGTTGGGGCTGGGGCTGGGCAGGTTCGGCGGTCGGCTGTTGCTGGGCTGAGCCCAGGCAGGTCCGGAGGTTGGACGGTCGGATGGTTGCTGGGCTGGGGTCGGGCGGGTCCGGTGGTCGGCTGGTTGCTGAGCTGGGGCTGGGCGGGTCCGGAGGTTGGAAAGCTGCTGGGCTGGGGTCGGGCAGGTTCGGAGGTCGGCTGGTTGCCGAGCTGAGCCCAGGCAGGCCGGAGGTTGGACGGCTGCTGGGTTTGGGCCCGCCTGGGGGCGGCTCTTCCAGGGGCTGTCTGGGGCTCTTGCACGCTCCGCGTGCAAGAGCCAGGTAGGAGGTCCCAGGCGAGCCAACGCGGCAAGGAACCGTGTTACGCAAGGTGAGGTGAGCGTCTGCGTCGCAACGATTGGCCACTAGCGCGGTCGCGAATCGGCCTTGCGCACGGGCCGCGCTCGGGTGGCTAGACCCGGCAGCTATCCGTGCGCAGGCCAGCTTCGCCGGGCGAGCGGGGTGGTTTTGCCAGGGCGAGCACGGTCAGTTCCGCCGAGCTGAGCTAGGCAGCCCAGTGCCGGGCCGAGCTAGCAGCCCAGGGCCGGGCTAGCAGCTCAAGGCCGAGCCGAGCTAGTCAACCCAGGGCCGGGCCGAACTAGCCAACCCAGGCCGGGCCAAGCCGAACAGGCTGCAGGCTGCGCCGCGCCACAACCCGGCCGTCCACCCGGACAAAGGCTCACCCCACCAAGGCTGCCCCCGCAACCAACCGCCCACCCCGTTCCAGTTCCAGCAACCTCCGCTTGCAGTCCACCCCAGCCGCGTAGCCGGTCAGCGATCCGTCGCTGCCCAGCACCCGGTGGCACGGCACCACGATGCCGATGGGGTTCCGGCCGTTCGCCAGGCCGACCGCACGGGACGCCGTCGGGCGGCCGATCGATTCAGCCAGTTCGCGATAGGTCGTGGTCTCGCCGTACGGGATCCGCAGAAGCGCCCGCCACACAGTCTCTTGGAAAGGAGTGCCGTTGAAAGCTAACGGAAGGTCGAACTCGTCCCGGTCACCGGCGAAGTACTCGTTCAGCTGACGCGTCGTCGCGACGAACGGGCGGTCGTCCCGATCGCCGAAAGCGGCGCGTGGCGGTCGGTATTGCTCGTCGCCGATATACAGGCCGGCGAGGCCGCCGTCGCGGGCCATGAGGGTCAGCGGGCCTTCAGGGCTGTCGATGACGGTGTGCACCACGGTCATGCCGACACCGCGGGAATTCGGTTGATCGGGTGGTCGCCGGTCGCCCAGAGGTGCTGGACCGCGTATGCGCGCCACGGCTGCCACCGGTTGGCGTGCGCGATCAACGCAGCTGGACTCGTTGGCAGGCCTAGGGTTTCGGCGGCGATCTTCACACCTAGGTCGGTCGCGACGAAGGCGTCTGGGTCGCCTAGGGCGCGCATGGCGATGCTCTCCACCGTCCACGGGCCGAAGCCTGGCAGTGCGGCCAGCTGTGCGCGAGCGTGGACCCAGTCACCGCCCGCGGTGAGGTCGACGTCGCCGGAGACCAGGGCTGACACCAGGCCCAGCAGGGTCGCGCGGCGGGACTTCGGCATGGCCAGCGTTTCCGGGTCCAGGTCGGCCAGCGCCTCGGGTGACGGGAACAGGTGTGTCAGGCCGCCTTCCCGGTCTTCGATCGGCGTGCCGTGTGCCAGGACCAGGCGCGCTGCGTGGGTACGCGCGGCTGCGGTCGAGACCTGTTGGCCGAGAACGGCTCGCACGGCGAACTCGGCGGCGTCGGTCGTGCGCGGCACGCGCCTTCCGGGTGCGGCGGCTACCAGGGGTGCGAGGGTTGGGTCGGCGGCGAGTTGCTCGTCGACCGCCACTGGGTCGGCGTCCAGGTCCAGGAGCCAGCGGCAACGGCTGATCGCGGCGGCCAGATCGCGCAGGTCGGTCAGGCTCAGGCGGCACGCGACGTGGTCCGGCTCCGGGCGGAGCGACACCACGCCGTGGCCGTGCGGCAGTCGCAGGGTGCGGCGGTAAGCGCCGTCGCGCCATTCCTCGACGCCCGGGACGGCGGTGGCGATCAGGTGCCCGAAGAGGTTGTCCGGGCACAGGGGTCGGCGGAACGGGAGCCGCAGCGACAGCACGCCCGGAGACTTGGCGCGCTTGCCGCCGCGTACGCGCGAACGCAGTTCGCTCGGCGTCAGGGCGAAGACTGCCCGCACGGTTTCGTTGAACGTCCGGATGCTGGAGAACCCCGCGGCGTGCGCGATATCGCTCATCGGCATCGTCGTGGTTTCGATCAGCAGCCGGGCGGTCTCGGCGCGCTGGGCTCGGGCGAGGGCGAGCGGACCAGCGCCCAGTTCGGCCTGCACTTGGCGTTCCACCTGCCGGACGCTGTAGCCCAACCGTGCGGCGAGGCCCTGCACGCCTTCCCGGTCGACGACACCGTCGCCGATCAGGCGCATCGCGCGCGCCACGACGTCGGCGCGTTCGTTCCACAGCGGCGAACCCGGCGACGCGTCGGGCCGGCAGCGTTTGCAGGCACGGAATCCGGCAGCCTGCGCGGCGGCCGCGCTCGGGTAGAAGCGCATGTTCTCGACCTTGGGCGGCACCACCGGACAGCTCGGCCGACAGTAGATCCGCGTCGTCAGCACAGCGGTGAAAAACCAGCCGTCGAACCGGTCATCCTTCGACTGCACCGCGCGGACACAGCGTTCGGTCTCCTCGTACACGCCGACTAGTCTGCCCCGCCGCGCGCCCGAAACCTCGCGAAAAAACGACATCACCCTGGCGGGGCGACCGGCTCCCGGACCACCGCCCGCGTGTCGACGACGGACAACCGGCACACCAGCCCGGTCAGGCCCCGATGTCCCCGGGTGAAAACCATGAACACCAGATGCGCCAGCAGCCACAACGACGTCCACCCGGAGTCCAGGCCGACCAGGATGAAATAGCCGCCCGAACCGATCAGGAACCGGACGACCGACTGCAGCGCCGAAGGCGGCCGCCCGTCCGCGCGCACGACGGTCAGCAGAACCGCGCGCTGACCAGGCGTCGCGCCGTTGCCCGCCAGCGGCACGATCAGCAGGAGAACCGCAGTGGGCACCCACCGGCCGAGGACGTCGTCGATCAGCGTGTTGTTTTCCAGCGTGCCCTTCGTGACGTACTGCACCGCGAGCGCGATCACGCTCAGCACGACGCCCACCAGCGTGACCGAGATCAGATCGAGCACCATGCCCAGCAGCCGCCGCCGGGCGAGGACTGGACGCGGTTCGTCGGCCGGCCGCAGCCGTCCGGAACGGCGCAGCACGGGTGCGAGAAGAGCGCCGACCGCCGCGCCGACGGTATTCGCCAGCAGGTCGCCGGTGTCGAACAGCCGGTACGGGCACTCCATCAGGAACCACACGCCGGTCAGCTGGGTCGTCTCGATGGCGAGCGACACGAAGAACCCGCTGACGATGGCGAATCCGATGCTCCGGTCGAACAGCCGCCGCAGGAACACGCCCCACGGCACGAAGAAGGCGACGTTGAACAACACCTGGCGCAGCGCCGGATTGTCCAGCAACCCGGTGTTGAACTGCCGCATGTCGTCAAGGAACTGGAGGGGATTCCACACCGGGTGCCGCAGCGCTTCGTGCGTCGCGCAGTACGCCGCGTCGACGTTCGGCAGCGGCAGCAGCGTGTAGGTGACCAACGCGAAGCAGTACACGAGGAAGGCCGGGGCGGCGATCGCTCGCAGCAGGCCGAGTTCGCCGCGTTTGCGATAGCTGATCGCCACGTACGGCATGACCAAAACGAACGCCAGCCCGAATCCGGCGAACACGGCGATCAGCGTGGGACCGCTCCACTGAGTCATCGTTCCTCCACCCGGTGTGAGCGCACAGGCTAGCGGGCAGCAGTAACCTGGGCACGCGGGAAGGAGGAGCAGTGGACGACGACATCGAAGACAACGCCGACACCGGCGTGCTGGATCCCGAGGACACGCTGGAGGACGGCGACCCGTACGACGAGGGTTATTCGCCGCCGGAACGTCCACTCGCGACTCGCGACTGGGGCACCACCGCCGCGGAGGAAGCCGCCGGGGAAAGCTGGGAGGGCCGCCTGGCTCGTGAACTCCCGGAAGTCCGCGCGCCTGACGGCGACGGCTTGGGCGACACCGACGACACCGACGGCGAACTGGTCGACGACGAGGTCGGCGACTTCCGCGCGGGCCGCTTGGTGGCCACCAACGCGGGCTTCGGCCCGGACACCGAGGCTGAGCTGTATGCCTCGGACATCGGTATTGACGGCGGCGCGGCGTCGGCGGAGGAAGCCGCGGTGCACGTCGTCAACCCGCGGGAGTGGTGAACCGCCTGCTGGGCACGTTCTTTGTGCGAATCAGCGGAGTCGGCTGCGGGCCGGGGCAATTGCCGCTGAGCTAGTCCGCCGGGTCCCCGATCCAGACTGACGCCGGAAGCACGTACGGCCGCAGCAGTTTGACCAGTTCGGCGTCCCCGCCTCCGAGCAGGGTTTCCTCGGTCAGCCGCCGGGCGACTCCGGCCAGGAAGTCGGCTATCTGGACCCGCGGTTCGGACCTCGAGTCGACGAATCGCCACCGCGGCACCGGGTCGAGCAGCTGGGCGAGCCGCGCCGGGGTGAGGGACGGCTGCTCGTCGTGAACGACGTTTTCCGGCTGCCAGAACGCGATCGTGTCGGCGAGCGCGGGCATCAACGGGTCGAGCGGCGGGACGAGGCCCGGATCGGCGAGGAGTTCGCCGCGCAACGAGGTCAGCTGCGGGCGGGCCGCGACCAGCTCGCCGAGGACGTCTGTCTGGGCGAAGAATTCGGCGGGGGTGGTCGCGGGGAGGCGACGGCTCGAGGTACGCAGCAGTCCGGTGAACGAGCGCAGGAATTCGGTCCAGCGGCGAGGGCCGTGCCGGCGCGGGCCGTCGTGGTGCAGGGCGCGGGCGCGCGCGTCCGGACGGTGCCGCAGGCATTCCGGATAGGGGGTCTGGTCGACCAGCAGGTCGACGATTTTGCCCGCCAGGAACAAGGCTTTGTCGACGAGCAGCACGCTGGCGGCGTCCGCGAGAGGTTCGGTGAGCAGCCATTCCAGCGCGGCGCGGTTCTTCGCGCGCAGGAGGTGGTTGGCTTTGTATTCGAGCGCGGGCGAACCGATGAGTTCCCGCAGCCGCGCAACGCATTCAGCGGCGGCCTCGGGCTCCAGCCGGACGGCGGCGTGCGCGAAGACCGCGGTGTTCGCGCCGATCAGGTTCACGCCCTCCGAACCGGATTCGTCGCACGCGATCGTCGGCGCCCGCACAAGGTCCGATCCTGCCAGACCGGCGAGGGGAGAGCGACCCCATTTCTCCAGGGGACCCCTGAGGTGGATTCCCGGATGTGCCGGCGGCCCCGGACGTTTCACCATGAAGGGGACGGAGGGAGCCGGTCATGGTGCTCGTCGAAGAGGACGCACACGCACTGGACGACGTCCGGCGCGGGCTGGTGCTGGTCCACAACGGATTCGTCGGGGTCGCGGAATGCTACCTGTGGTCGGTCGGCGGACGGGTCCCGCTGTGGGAAACGCAGGCGATGGACCGGTTGCTCCGCCGGGGCTTGGTGAGAGTCGCCCGCCGCCGGGGCGCGGCGGCGAGCCCGGTGGTGCTGACAGACCTCGGGGCGGCTGCCGCCTGAGTCCTTTATGGACAGTGGGGCTGGGTGGGGTGAATCGGCGCGGCTGGGCGAGCGGTGTGGCCAGGGCGCTGACGGTGCGGCAGAGCCAGCGAGCGATGGGCCGGGCGGAGCGAGCGGGGCGGCCAGGCGATTTCGCGGCGCAGCCGGGCGCGTGAGCGGTGTGGCCGGGCGGGTGAGCGGTGGGTCGGGTGAGCGGTGCGGTCGGGCCGCTGATTGTGCGGCCGGGCGGTTGAGCGATGGGCCGGGCGGACGTCGCGGCTTGCCGCCGACGCGGTCGCGCAGCCACGAGGACACGCGGACACGGAGCGAAACGGTCCCCAGGTGCCCCGGAGCCGCCGGGAGGGCGGTGTGCGCTGCGCTCCCGGCGGTTCCAGGGCGGTCGGGCGGCCGGGGCGGTGATCCCAGTGCACGGCACCGGCGTGCGCCGACCTGGTGAGCAAGCCTTCCGGCTGGATCAATTGCGAACATTAGCCCAGGTCCGAGGCCCGCAGGCGGTGCGTTCCCCGATCGTGTCGGCGGAACCACGCTGGTGGGCGGGTATCGATCGGGGAAAGGGCGGCCAGGGCAGTAGGGGATCGGCACCAGGACTGTGAGCTGCACCGATCAGGGACGCGACACTGGGCGCGGCGCGGCTTGACGGCGGAGCGGCATCGGGCTGGGCGCGGCGTGACGGCGGAGTCAGCGGAGTCAACGGAGCGGCATCGAGCCCGGCACAGCACAGCGGCGAGACCAACCGGCCAGCACCCGGCCAGGAAGCACCACGGCTCGGCCGCGAGGACGAAGCACCACAGCGCGGCCGCGGGACAATCAGCCCCGATCGGGAGGATGATCTGGGCATGGCCGGGTTCAGGGCCCGTCACCGGCGGGCGGTTGCGGACGAGGCGCTGGTCCGCGCGCTTTTCGAGGAGCACGGACGGGCGATGCTCGCCTACGCCACCCGGTTGCTCGGCGATCGCGCGGCGGCGGAGGACGTGGTGCAGGAGGCGCTCGTCCGGGCGTGGCGCAGTCCGGACAGCCTGGTCAACGGGCGCGGGTCGGTGCGCGGGTGGTTGCTCACCGTGGTGCGGAACCTGGTGATCGACCGCTTCCGGGCGAAGGAGGCGCGGCCGCAGGAGGTCGCCGAGTCGCCGTCGGGCGGGCCGGTCGAGCGGGATCACGCGGATCAGGTCGTCGACTCGATGGTGGTGCTCGCCGCGCTCGACGGCCTTTCTCCGGAGCATCGCGAGGTGCTGGAGCAGATGTATCTGCAAGGACGCAGCGTCGCGGAGGCGGCTGAGCGGCTCGGGATTCCTCCGGGCACAGTGAAGTCCCGCTCGTATTACGGGCTGCGGGCGTTGCGGGAAGAGTTCCGGCGAGCGGAAGGGGTGGCCGGATGAACACTGCCGACGAGCACGTCGACCTGGCGGGATACCTGACCGGTCAGCTCTCCTCGGGCGAGCAGCGCGACGTCGAGGCGCATCTGGACGGCTGCGAGCGGTGCCGGGCGGAGGCCGCGTCTCTGCGCGAGGTGCAGAGTTTCCTCGGCGAGCTGCCGCCGGAGGCGTTGCTGGAGGGCCCGCCGGTGGGGGCGGACCTGGTGCTGCGGCGGACGGTCGACCGGGTTCGCGCGGAGTCGCGCGCTCAGGCTGGGCGCGGGCGGTCGATAGCGGTGGTCGCCGCGGTCGTGGTGGCTGCGGTCGCGTTGGGGGCCGGGGTGCTGATGGGGCGCAGCTGGTCTGGGCCCGCGGTGGCGGTGCCGACCCCGCCGCCGCCGTCTGCCAGTGCGGTTCCGGGGACGAAGGTGGTTTCCGGGGCGGACGCCAGCGGGCGGACCCGGCTGACCGCGAGCATCGTGCCGCAAAGCGGGTGGGTGCGCGTGGACGGTGCGGTGACGGGCATCCCTGCCGGACAGAAATGCCTGCTCGTCGTCCTCGGCAAGAACGGCGAGCGCCAGGTCGCGGGCGGCTGGCTGGTGTCGGAGCGGGCGGCGCGGGAGGGCGCGAACCTTTACGGCACGGCGGTGGTCGACCCGGCGCAGGTGGCGGCGGTGGCCATCGAGAACACCGCCGGGCACCGGTTTGTCGAGGCGGCCGTCAGCTGAACCGGCGGTCGAGCCATGCGCGGACGGACTGCCACGGTTCGTCGGCGGGGTCGATCAGGCGGAAGTGGTCGACGCCGGGGAGCTCGACGTAGTCCACGTCGTCGCCTGCTGCTTTCGCCGCGGCCACGTAGTCGCGGCTGTGCGCCACCGGGACCCGGACGTCGGCGTCGCCTTGCACGACCAGTTGCGGACAGCCGATCGGGAGTTGCCGGATGGGCGACGCGGCGGGGTCGTCGCCGGTCAGGAACAGTCCGGCGGCGCCTTCGCCCAGTTCCTCGGTCCGTGCGCGCGGGACATCGGTGATCGGGGCCAGCGCGACGACGCCGGAGAGCCCACCGCCGGCCAGCAGCGCCAGGTGCCCGCCTGCGGAGTGTCCGATCGCGACAGTCGGCAGCGCGTCCGGACGTTCGACGGCGGCGATCGCGGCCTGCACGTCGTCCAGGGTTTGCGGCCAGCCGCCGGTATCGCCGTCGACGCGCCGGTACTCCAGGTTCGCCACGTACCAGCCCGCGGCGACGAGGTCGGCCGCCATCGGGTCGAGCTGGTGCAGGTCGTGCCGGGCGCGCCACCATCCGCCGTGCAGCAGGATCGCGGTGCCCCGCCCGCCCGGGGTCCCGTGGAGTTCGACGAACTGGCTGGGCTCGCTGCCGTAGCGGAGGGTTTCCATGCTGGCCATTAGATCACCATCGCGCCAGCCGTTCGTGCACTCTGGCGAGCCCTTCGTGCGCCGCTCGATACGCCTCGTACAGGCCGGTCAAGTCGGTCTCGGGGGAGAAGGTCCGCTCCACCGAGACGGTCGAGGCCGCTGCGGTTTCGACGTCCGGAAAGCGTCCCGCGCCGACTCCGCCGAGCAGCGCGGCTCCGAGTGCGGCGCTGTCGTGCACCCGGAGGCGTTCGACGGGGCGGGACAGCGCGTCGGCGTGGAGTTGGGTCCAGAGGTCGCTGCGTGCGCCGCCGCCGGAGAATGTCACCGACGGAAGGGTTTCGCCGCAAGCTTCCTCGACGGTTTCCAGTACGTGCCGCGCGGAAAACGCGACCCCGGTCAGCACGGCTCGCGATAGGTCCGCAGTGCTCGTGGACGACGTCAATCCGAGGAAACTGCCGCGCAGGTCCGGATCCCACAGCGGCGCGCGTTCGCCTTGCAGATGCGGCAGGAACACCACGCCGGCCTTGCCTTCCGCGGCGGACGCGAACACCTCCGGCACGGACAGGCCGGACGCTCGGCTCCACCAGCGCACCGCGTCGCCCGCTGCTTGAGTCGGCCCGGCGTGCACCGTGACGTCGCCTCGGGGCGGGAAGGTGACCAGGCCACGGACTGATTCGCTCCGGCGCGAGGCGGCCGCGACCACCAACGACGTCCCGCAGGTGACCATCGCGCGGCCCGGTTCCGTTGTGCGGGTACCGAAAACGGCGCCGAACGCGTCCATGGTTCCCCCGACGACCGGAGCTTCGCCCAATACGGCGGCGTGGCCGAGAGGTTCCTCGGGCGCGAGCAGTTCCGGCAGGCGCTCTCCGAGTCCGTCCACGAGCGCGACGGCTTCGGGCAGGTAGCCGGACGCGCCCGCGATCCGCACGCCGGACAGCAGGTCGGTCGCGACCCGTCCGGTGAGCCGCGCGCCGATGAAATCCTTGGGGCTCAGCATCCAGCGTGCGCGGGACCACAGTTCCGGGTGTTCGCGCGCGAACCACGCGGCTCGCGCGCCGGCGAACGACGCGTCCAGCACGATCGGCCCGCCCCAGATGCGTTTCTTGTCGTCGTCGGTGAAACGCGCGTCGAGTTCCGCGGCGATCTCCGCGCAGCGTTGGTCCTGCCAGATCACCGCCGGAGTGAGCGGCTGCAGTTCGCGGTCGACGAGGAGATGGGTGTTGACCTGGCTGACGATCCCGGCCCCGTGCACCGAACCGGCGGGAAGTCCGGAAAGGACCGTGCGGAGCGCAGTTTCCGTTGCGTGCCACCAGCCTTCCGGGTCCTGTTCGGCCCAGCCGGGTCGCGGCCGCGCGATCGGGTAGGGCACCGAGTGCGCCGCGAGTTCCCGGCCATCCGGCGCGAACGCCGCGACTTTCACCGCGGTCGTGCCGACGTCGATGCCGAGCAGAGCTCCTTCGTCCATGCCACAGGGGTACCAGGGATTCGCTGCCGCCGGGTGTTCGACCTCGGTCGCGGTGATGGCTTTGCGTCAACCTGGCCAAAACCGCGCTGCTGAGGCGGCCGTTCGCGCTAACGTCACGGGCATGATGACGCCCGCCGAAGAGTTCCTGCGCGATTTTCACGACCGGAACCCGGCTGCTGCGTCCGAACTGGCCGAGCGGGGCCGGGTCGACGGGCGCTCGGTGTACGAGGCGTTCGCCGACCACGTGGGCCAGCCGAGCAGCGTGCTCGACCTCGGCTGCGGGGACGGCGCGCTGCTGGCCGTGCTCGCCGGACGCGGTACCGGAAGGCTCGCTGGCATCGACCTTTCGGCCAAGCAGCTGGAGGTCGCGCGCGGGCGGGCCGGGCTCGCCGACGCGGACCTGCGGCCCGGCCGCGCGCAGGAGCTGCCGTTCGAGGACGACAGCTACGACGCGGTCGTGTCGCATATGGCGCTGATGCTCATGTCCGACGTCGAGAAGGTGATCGCCGAGACCGCCCGCGTGCTGCGGCCCGGCGGCACCTTCGCGATCGGCGTGGGCGGCGGCGGGACCGACGCGCTGGAGGTGTTCCTGAAGGTCGCCCGCCCGCTCTTCGCGGTGGTGGCCGAGGACCGTCAGGTGCCGACCTCCGGCGACCCGCGCAGCCGCACCCGCGAAGGCCTGGACGCGTTGCTCGGCCCGGCCGGGTTCGCCCCGGTCGAATGGCGTCAGCTGCTGGTGGACCTGTCCGGCTCGCCGGATGCGGTCTGGCAGACCTGCCACGACACCTATTACCAGGTCGACGCCCTCGACGAGACCCAGCTGATGGGGCTGCGGACCGCGTTCAAGGTGGCGTCCCGGTCGCTGGTGACCCCGGACGGCAAGCTGCCGGCCGGGGCGCTCATCAACGTGGCGACGACACGGCTGACCTGACCGGTGCTCCGAACCACTGCGTGAGGGCGGTTTGGAGCGCTTCGACGTCTGGTGACGCGTCGGAGGACGACCAGGCGACGTAACCGTCCGGGCGGATGAGCAGGGCGGTTGGTGCGTCGCCAGTTGCCGTGGCGGACATGGTGGACACGGTGGTCACGCGGTCGTGCCACGGCGCGGCCGCGTCGGCGAGTGCGGCATCGGGGGTGAGATCGAGCAGTACCGGGCGTGCGGCTCGATACGCGGCGGTCAGCGGGCCCGGATCGGCGAGGGGCAGGTCGGGAGCCCAGCGGCCGCTGTTCGGGTCGGTGCCGTAGTGGATGTCCGCCCCCGACATCAGGTCGGCGACGAGCTGCCGCGCGTCCGGGGAGGCCAGCAGTTCGGCGAAGAATTCGCGCAGCGCGGTGACTTCCGGCCCCGGCGCGACGAGCGCGCTCTGCGCCTGGGTGTGCATCACGACGCGCTCGCTCACCGGGCGGCGCTCGGCCTCGTAGCTGTCGAGCAGTCCCGGCGGAGCCCAGCCCTGAACCTCCGCGGCGAGCTTCCACGCGAGGTTCGCCGCGTCCTGCAGGCCGAGATTCAGCCCGGGGCCGCCGATCGCGGAATGCACGTGGGCCGCGTCGCCGACCAGCAGGACTCGTCCTCGCCGGTACGTTTCGGCGATCCGGGTGTTGCCGCCGGTCAGCCTGCGCAGCAGGAACGGACCGGGGCCGGACGGCGCTTCGAGCGGCAGGTCGACGCCGAGCACCCGCCGCACGCTCGCGCGCAATTCGGCCATGGTCAGCGGCTCGTCCTCGGCGAACTCGGCGGCACCGCCGCGTTCGGCGGTCGACACCGCCGGGTTGGCCGGGTCGAACGGCGCGAACACGAACACCCCGGTTTCCGTCCGGTGGTGCTGGAACGGCGGGAGGACACCGGTTTCCAGCTTCAGCCCGCCGGTCGCCGGATCGACGAAGGATTGCGGGAGCCGGACGTTCGCGCTGCGGGACACCGTGTCGTCCCAGGTGACGCCGGGGAAGCCGATCCCGGCCAGCTTGCGGACGGTGCTGCGTCCGCCGTCCGCGCCGACCAGGTATTCGGCGGCGAGCTGATACGGCCCGTCCGGGCCTCGCACTTCCACGGTCACCGAGGTTTCGTCTTGCGTGAAGCCGGTGATTTCGTGGCCACGGCGGACTTCTGCCCCGAGCGCGGTGACGTGCTCGGCGAGAATCCGCTCCAGTTCGTGCTGCGGCAGGGGCAGCAGATACATCGGATTTCTGGACAGATCGGCGAATTCGATCGGGAACGCGCCGAAGACGAACCGCGGCGCGGGCGTGGGCTCCGGAGCGCCGGCGAGCCGTTCGAACAGCCCGCGGCGGTGCAGCAGCGGCACGACCTGGCCGACGAGACCGTTGGCGCGGCGCACCCCGTCGGGTTCGGCGAGCTGCTCCAGGACGAGAGGGCGGACTCCGGCGAGGCAGAGTTCGGCGGCGAGCATCAGGCCGTTCGGCCCGGCGCCCGCGATGACGACGGCGGTCATGGGGATCTCCTTGCGGGATCAGGGAAGCACTTCGGCGAGAGCGTCGAACGCCTGGTGCACGATGGTGGTCAGGTCCTTCGGCGGAGAGACGCGCAGCCACTCCTGGATGACTGCGCGCAGGACTCCGCCGGCGGTGGTGGCGGTGAGCTGGACGCGGAGGTCGTGGACGTCCGCGCCGAGGCGTTCCGCGATCGCTTCGGCCAATGCTTCTTCGGCCGCGGCGTTGGCTTTGAGGAATTCGCCCGCCAGCGCGGGTTCCGCGATCATGACCCGGACTCCGGCAGTCCATTGTGGATCGGGAGTGTCGCCGGCCGCCGTGTCGCGGTCGGCGTTGAGCTGCGCCAGCGAAGCCTCCCGCAGCGCGGTCCACAGCGGCTCGGATGCCGGGCGCGCACGGAGGTGATCAGCGATCCCGCGTGCCCGGTCCTGGTGCCGCGCGACGATCGCTTCGCCTTTGCTGGAGAAGTAGTTGTTGACTGTGCGCGGGGAAACTCCCGCTTCGCGGGCGATGTCCTCGATTGTCACGTTCGACAGACCGCGCTCGACTGTGAGCCGGATCGCTGCCCAGGAGATGTCGACCCGGGTCTCTTGGCGGCGGCGGTCTCGCAGGTTCGGTCGCTCGGTCATGAGACCACCATAGCGCGGTACTTGCGCGTCGCGCAAAGTTTGCGTGCAGCGCAAGTTTGAGGGCGAAGAAGAGGCCCGGGGCGAGCTGCCCCGGGCCTCTGCGGAGACGCGTCCGGTCAGTCCTTGGTGCTCTTGAAGGCGTCCTTCACCTTCTCGGCGGCCTGCTTGAGGTTGCCCTTGCCCTGCTCCGCCTTGCCTTCGGCCTGCCACTGCTCGTTGTCGGTGACGTTGCCGACGGCTTCCTTGGCGCGTCCCTTAAGTTCCTCGGCCTTGTTCTCAGCCTTGTCGTTCACGATGGGTACTCCCTTCTCGTGCCTCGCGATTCGGCTACCCGCTCTGCCGCCCGGCAAACTCGTGAAAGAAAACACGGAGGTTTGCTCGGCGGGTCAAGGCAGCACCCGGCACAACGCGGCCAGCGCGCCCGACCACGCGCTCGCCGACGGGGTGCTGTAGCCGATCACCAGCGCGTCGCGGTCCGCTGGTGCTTCGGGATGCCGGAACGCGCCGAGACCGTGCATGGCCAGTCCCTGCCACGCGGACCCTTGCACCACCGCGTTTTCCTCGCCGGACGGGACGTCCACCAGTACCTGCAAGCCGGCGGACAGCCCGGTCACCCGCGTATTCGGCGCGTGCTCGGCGAGCGCCGCGACGAGCTGGTCGCGCCGGCGGCGGTAGTGCAGCCGCATCGCGCGGATGTGCCGGTCGTAGCTGCCCGAAGTGATGAACTCGGCCATGGTGAGCTGGTCGAGTACCCCGGAGAACGGGTCTCGTTCGCCCTTGATCTCGGCGGCGGCCCTGGCGATCCGCGGCGGGAGCACCATCCAGCCGAGCCGCAGGCCCGGGGCGAGCGCTTTGCTTGTGGTGCCAAGGTAAATCACGTGCTCCGGATCGAGTCCCTGCATCGCGCCGACCGGGCTGCGGTCGTAGCGGAACTCTCCGTCATAGTCGTCTTCCAGCACCAGGCCGCCGGTCCGGCGCGCCCAGTCCACTACTGCGGCGCGGCGGTCCGGATGCAGTGCGACACCGGTGGGGAACTGGTGCGACGGCGTCAGCAGTACTGCGCCGACGTCGGGCAGGTCGTTGAGGCGCTCGACCATCGCGCCGTCAGCGTCCACCGGCAGTTGCGGGGTGTCGAGGCCGACCTTGGCGAGGTACGCGCGATGCGCCTCCAGGCCGTACGACTCCACGGCGACCGCCGGAGTTTCCCGCTGCTTCAACACTTCGGCGAGGACGATGAGACTGTGCGACGTACCCGTGCAGATCATGATCTGGTCCGGGTGCGCGCGTACGCCGCGCGTACGGGCGAGGTACGCGGCGACAGCTTCGCGCAGCTCCGGGCGACCGTACGGGCCGCCGTAGCCGAAAGCGTCGTCAGGCGCGACAGTCAGCGCGCGGCGCGCGGCTTTGAGCCAGTCTGCCCGGGGAAACGCGGAGAGATCCGACTGGCCGGGGCGTAGATCGTGCACGATCCGGTGTCGCGCCGCGGGCTTCGGCACGGTCGGCGCGGGCGCGATTTCGGCGCGCGGGGCAACCCGGGTAGCGGCCCCTTGGCGTGCGGTGAGCCAGCCTTCGGCGACGAGTTCCGCATACGCTTGCGCCACAGTGTTCCTGGCGATGCCCAGATCAGCGCCGAGCGTGCGGCTGGACGGCAGTTTCGCGCCCGGGACGAGCCGTCCGGTGCGGATGGCGTCGCGCAGGGCCTCCATCAGGCCGTCGCGCAGGCGAGGCCCGCGCAGGTCGAGGTGGAGGTCTTCACTCAGCGAACTGGCCCACTCCGCGCGCACGGAAATGGACCATAACAGAGTGCCAATCGTTCGTAGGGTCGAAGCTATGACCACGACAGAACGACTTCCGGTGCAACCGCCCCGTCTCAAGATGGCGGAGCTGGCGCCCGAGGCCTACAAGGCGATGATCCGTCTCGACGCCGCGACCCGGCGCGGCCTCGATCCGGCGCTGCGGCAGCTGGTGCTGATCCGGGCGTCGCAGATCAACCACTGCGCCTTCTGCATCGACATGCACTCGAAGGACGCGCTGGCCGCCGGCGAAGCGGCCGAGCGCGTCATCCAGCTCTCCGCGTGGGAGGAGTCGAAGCACTTCTACACGGCGAAGGAGGTCGCCGCGCTGGAGCTGACCGAAGCGGTCACCGTGCTCACCGACGGCTTCGTGCCCGACGAGGTCTTCGCTCGCGCCGCCGAACACTTCGAGGAGGCCGAGCTGGCTCAGCTGATCGCGACGATCACGGTGATCAACGCGTGGAACCGGTTCGCGGTCACGACGCGGATGGTGCCCGGCGAATACGTTCCGGGGAAGCACTGAAACTGGTGGTCTGGACCGCTATGTGAGCGGGATCGCGAACCGGTCATACCGCCGGTTTGACCGGGGAATGGGAAAAGGGTGTCCGAGGTTTCGGGCGCCCTTTCCGGGTTTCGTGACTTAATCGGTCCAGTGCGCTTACTGAGCGTGCTTGCGAGGTCTGAAGTGTGCGGGTTTCTCGAAGTAAGCAGCCGCTTAAAAGCTTGGTAGGAGGGCGTTTGGTGTCTTCTTGACGGTCTGTGACGGCGACTACCGACGGTGATTTTGACCCGCGAGGGTGAGGTCGATTCCGGATGCCGTAGTTAGCGTGGTCGGTGCGATCCAGGGACTGTTTCCCGGTCGCTTCCGCTCTCGCTGAAATGGAGTTCCGTGATGACCCGGGGTGACGCACCGGTGGTCTGGCTGATCGCCGGCACCCGGCCGGAGGCGATCAAAATGGCGCCGGTCGTGCAGGAGATGTGCCGGACCGGACGGCTGGACCCGGTGCTCGTCGCGACCGGGCAGCATCCGGAGCTGGTCGACCAGGTGCTCGCGGCGTTCTCGCTGACCCCGGATCTGCGGCTCGCCCTGACCCGGGTCGACGGCGGCCAGCCCGAGTTGCTTTCGCAGCTCGTCACTGGCCTCGACGCGCTCGCCGCGCAGCGCCCGCCCGCGGCGGTGCTCGTGCAGGGCGACACGACGTCCACTGTGGCCGGTGCACTGGTCGCGTTCTGGCGCAAGATTCCCGTGGTGCATCTCGAAGCCGGGCTGCGCTCGTTCGATCTGCAGTCGCCGTTCCCGGAGGAGCTGAACCGGCGGCTCGTCACGCAGGCCGCGAGCCTGCACTTGGCCCCGACCCCGGCGGCGGCGCAGAACCTGCGCGCCGAAAGCATTGACGACAGCGTCTTGCTGGTCACCGGAAACACAGTGGTGGACGCGATTTCCCGGGTGACTGACCGGGGAGTGTCCTTTGCCGACAGTGCGGTCGCCGACGTGGTCGAATCGGCGACGCGGGGCGAGTGCCGGCTGGTGCTGGTGACCGCGCATCGCCGGGAGTCCTGGGGCGAGCCGCTGACTCGCATTCTGTCCGCTGTGGACACTCTGCTGGCGCGGCATCCGGACGTTCGCGTATTGCTGCCGATGCACCCGAACCCGGCTGTGCAGCAGGCGGTCACTTCGGTGCTCGCTGGCAACCCGCGCGTGGTCCTGACTCCGGCGCTGCCTTATGAACAGACCGCGGCGGCGATCGCGGCGAGTTCGCTCGTACTGTCCGATTCCGGCGGTATTCAAGAGGAAGCTCCGACGTTCAAGGTGCCGGTGCTGGTGCTGCGGGACACGACGGAGCGGATGGAGGCCGTCACCGCCGGTTGCGCGATGCTCGTCGGCACGGATGCCGACCTGATTGTGGACACCGCGTCGAAGCTGCTGGCCGACCCGGCGCAGCGGGCGGCGATGAACGCGCGCAGCAATCCGTTCGGCGACGGCCGGGCCGCGGAACGCACCGAGCAAGCGGTGGCCTGGCTGCTCGGCTTGACCGCTGAGGCACCGGAACCGTTCGTGCCTGACCTGGCTGAGGTCGTGCGGTGAACCAGCGGTTCCCGGCATGGTTGCGGCTCGGGATCATTGTCGTCGCGGTGGTCAGCTTGGCGGGCGGGATCGTCGTGGTGGTCTCGGACGACGGCTCCGGTTCGGAAGCGGCCGCTCCGGTCGAACCGGTTCTGCGGCAACCGAAAATCGGACTGGCCGGTCCCGGCGGCCGGGACGACCGGCGCACGCTGGTGTTGTACGACGACGGGCGGCGGTTGCGGCCGAGCCCGCCCGCGACGCAGGTCGCCGAGGAGGCGCAGGCCAACGCGATTCAGACGGCGAACCTGGTTTCCCGTTCCACCGCTTGGCGAATGCTGCCCGCCGCCGACTACCGGCGCGGCGAGCTGAACGAGTACCAGGCGGTCGTCTACGTCGGCACGGTCTACGACGCGCAGCTGCCGCCCGCGTTGCTGGACGACGTTAGCCGGACCCGGCTGCCGGTGGCGTGGATCGGCAGCAACATCTGGCAGCTGTTCGGCCACGCGCCGACGCTCGCGGGGAAATGGGGCTGGACGTGGGCCCCGTTCCGGGAGGACAAGGTCACCACGGTGTCCTATCGGGACACCGAGCTGCGGCGCGATCCGAACGCGGGGGTCGACGTCGTCGGGGTTCGGGTGACCTCGCCGAAGGCAAAGGTGCTGGCGCAGGCGAAGTCCGCTGAAGGCGTGACGTCGCCGTGGGCGGTCCACAGTGGATCGTTCACCTATCTCGCCGAAGTGCCGTATTCCTACGTCGGCGCGGGCGACCGTTATCTGGCGGCTGCCGACATCCTTCTCGGCGTGCTCGCGCCCGACGCTCCGGAACGTCGGCGGGCGCTGGTGCGGATCGAGGACATCGGCCCGCGGACGCCGCCTGCGGAAGTCCGGGCGATCACCGACTACCTCAGCGGTCGCGGAGTGCCGTTCTCGTTGGCGGTGTATCCGTATTACGCGGATCCGCGTGGTGAAGCGAACGGCGGCAAGGCGACGTACGCGCGGCTGGTGGACAGTCCGGATCTCGTTGCGGCACTGCGCGATGCGGTCGCACGTGGCGGAACCCTGGTGATGCACGGGTACAGCCACCAATACAGCGAGACGGCAAACCCGTACTCGGGTACCAGTGCCGCTGACTACGAGTTCTACCGCGCGACCGTTGACCACAAGGACAATGTGCGGCTCAGCGGCCCGGTTCCGGAGGATTCAGCGGAGTGGTTCCGCACTCGGGTCGCTACCGGTCTCGCGGAGTTCGACCGGGTCGGATTGCCGCGACCGGACGCGTTCGAGTTCCCGCATTACGGCGGCTCCGCGGTGGACTACCAGGAGGCGGGCCGGATCTTCCCGATGCGCTACGACCGCGGCAGTTACTACGCCGGACAGTGCGACGGTGGCCAATGTGGACTGACGGATGTGTCCTATCGCGAGGTATACGGCCAGTTCTTCCCGTACCCGGTCCGCGACGTCTACGGGACTGTCGTGGTGCCGGAGAACGTCGGCAACGTCGCTCCGGCCAAGTTCAACCAGCACTCCGCGCGCACCGCCGACGACATCCTGGCCGACGCGAAAACCCATCGCGTGGTGACCGACAGCGTCGTCAGCTTCTACTATCACCCGTTTCTCGGCATCGACGATCTGAAGAAGGTCGTTGACGGCATCGAAGGGCTCGGCTATCGCTTCGTGTCTCCCGCTGCCGTCGCCGCTTGAGTTTCTGCTGGAAGGAAAAGAAATGTCTGTCACCCGGGTCGCTCCTGCGGTCGTGTCCGCCGCCGCGATCGGTGTCGCACCGTTCCACGGGGTGCTGTGGTTCGTCTTGTCCGCAGTCGGATTCGTCGCGATGGCTCTGACGGTCCGTTCGGTCCGGCTGCGTGCCAGCGGATCCCGGGGCCGGCACGCGGCATGACGCAGCCGTGGTGGTTCGTGCTGCTGCTGTGCTGGTGGCCAGCGCACAACCTGGTGCTGGCGGCCTTCGCCTGGCGCGCGCCCCGGCCCGCAGCGGAACGCTCACCAAGGCCGTTGTTGTTCTGGATTGTCATCCCCGCGCTGAACGAGGAACGCGTTATCGCGAATACGGTGCGGAACGCGTTACAGCTTGGCAGTCCGGAAACTCCGGTGCGAGTGCTGGTCATCGACGACGGCTCGGACGACGGCACGCCGGGGATTGTCGCTGGCATCGCTGACGAACGGCTGCATGTCCTACGACGTGACTTGCCGAACGCGCGGCAGGGCAAAGGCGAGGCGCTCAACGCGGGTTACCGCTACATCGACGCCATTGCCGAGCGGGAAGGCACTGTTTCGCAGACTGTCGTCGGCATCATTGACGGGGATGGGCGCGGTAGTGCTGGGCTGCTCACGGAAGTGGCCGCGATGCTGCGGAGCCGCGGTGTCGGTGCGGTGCAGTGCCGGGTGCGGATCCACAATAGACACCGGTTGCTCGCGTTGTTGCAGGACCTGGAGTTCGGCGCGATCGCGGATGCTTCGCAGTCGTTGCGCGATGTTCTCGGCAGCGTCGGGATGGGCGGCAACGGGCAGTTCACCCGGCTGTCGGTGCTGCGGAGGTTCGCTCCGTCGCCGTGGAGCGACTGCTTGGTCGAGGATCTTGAACTGGGTCTGCGGCTGCACCTGGCCGGGGTGCGGATCCGGTACACGCAGCGGGCTTGGGTGACCCAGCAGGGGCTGGAAGACACGCGTCGCCTGCTGCGCCAGCGGACTCGCTGGGCACAGGGAAATCTCCAGTGCTCACGGCATTTGCGCAGTCTCGCGACTTCTCGATTCATCGCGGGGACGGGGTTGTTCGACTTCCTGGTCTACCTCGTGGTGCCCTGGCTGACCGTTCCGCTGTCGCTGCTCGCCGCGGCGCTGCTGGTGATCGTGCCGGTGGCGTTGCTGACCGGGAACTCGTTCGGCGGTCTGGTCGCGGAGACCGGGAACCTGGCGCAGGCGGTGGTGCTGTGGCTGGCCGCGTTGCTGCTGCCGGGGATCATGTGGGCGATCGTCTACTTTGCCCGGTTGCGGGACGAACCGCTGCGCCGGGCGTTGCTGGCCGGGCTGTGTTATCCGGCTTTTCTGTTGCTCGGCGTGCTGGCGACGTGGCGGGCGGTGTTCCGGATCGTCTTGAAGCGGAATGTGTGGGCGAAAACGGAAAGGCTGGCAGAGCTGCCAGCCTGACCGTCCTCACAGGGTGCGCAGCAGCCGTACCGGGTTTTCCATGCAGTCGGCGACGAAGCGGAGGAATCCGCCGGCGGTGCCGCCGTCGCAGACGCGGTGGTCGAACGCCAGGGTCAGCTCGGTGATCTTGCGAGCGGCGACCTGGCCGTCCACGATCCACGGCCGGTCGATGATCCGGCCGACGCCGAGGATCGCGACCTCCGGGTAGTTGATGATGGCGGCCGAACCGTCCACTCCGAACACGCCGTAGTTGTTCACCGTGAACGTCCCGCCGGTGAGATCGGCCGGGGCTAGCCGTCCGGAGCGGGCTTGTTCAGTGCGGCCGGCGAGGGAAGCGGACAGGTCTTCCAAGGTTTGCCGGTGCGCGTTCTGGACCACCGGCACGACCAGGCCGCGGTCGGTCTGCGCGGCGAAGCCGAGGTGCACGGCGGAGGGGATGACGATCTCGTCGCCCTCCAGATGCGCGTTCAGCTCGGGGAACCGGCGCAGGCCGGCGACGGCGAACCGGGCGATGAGCGCGAGCAGGCCGATCTTCGGGGCGTGCGGATCGCTGTTGAGCGCGGTGCGCAGCTGCAGCAGTTCGGTCGCGTCGACGTCCACCCAGACGGTCGCCTCGGGGATCTCGCGGCGAGAGCGGGTGAGTTTGTCGGCGACGGTTTTGCGGAGTCCGCGCAATGGGATTCGTTGCTCGTCCGGTGTTGTCGCCGCAGCAGCGGGGGTTTCGGTCGCGGCGATCGCGCGTTCTACGTCGGCGCGGCTCACGAGGCCGTCGGTGCCAGTGCCGGTGAGCGCGTGAAGGTCTACTCCGGACTCACGGGCAAGGCGTCGGACTAGCGGCGACACTACCCGGATTCGGTCCGAAGCGGACTTCGGTGCGGAGGCCGGGACTGTTGCCGGTGCTTTGCTGCCGCGCGGTCGCCTCGCGCGCCGGCTGCGGGTTTGGCTGGTGCCGTAACCGATCAGGACGTTCCCGCTGCCCTCCGGCGTCACGACGCCGGGTTCGGTGAAGTCCGCGGCACTGTCCACAGTGATCAACGGGCTGCCGACAGTCAGCACTTCGCCCGCCGCTCCGTGCAGAGTCGCGACCCGGCCCGCGAACGGCACCGGAACCTCGACGCTCGCTTTCGCGGTCTCGACCTCCACCACGGTCTGGTCCACGGTGACGGTGTCGCCGACCGCGACGTGCCACGCGACGATCTCCGCCTCGGTCAGACCTTCGCCGAGGTCAGGCAGTTTGAAGACGGCCATCACTTCTCCCCGTCGAGCGGTGCCGCGTCGTCCCACTGGAGCCGTTCGACGGCATCCAGGATCCGGTCGACGCCCGGCAGGTGGTGCTGCTCCAGATTCGGTGCGGGATAAGGAATGTCGAAACCGGCGACGCGCAACACTGGCGCTTCCAGGTAGTGGAAACAGTTCTCGGACAGCTGCGCGGCGACCTCGGCGCCGTAGCCGCAGAATCGGCTCGCCTCGTGCACCACGACCGCGCGGCCGGTGCGGCGTACGGACGCCGCGACGGTTTCGAGATCGAATGGCGCGAGGCTCCGAAGATCGATCACTTCGGCGGAATAGCCCTCTTCGGCGGCGGCTTCGGCAGCTTCGAGCGTCGTGCCGAGGGCACCGCCGTAGGAAATGAGGGTGACGTCGTTGCCTTCGCGGCGGATGACGGCTTTGTCGAGACCGGGCGAACGGCGTTGCGGGTCAACCGTGCCCTTTTCCCAGTACCGGCGCTTGGGCTCGAGGAAAATGACCGGGTCCGGGCTGTCGATCGCCTCGCGCAGCAGGGTGTAGGCGTCGTCCGGCGTGGCCGGGGTGACGACGCGCAGGCCGGCCGTGTGCGTGTAGTAGACCTCGGAGGAATCGCAGTGGTGCTCGACGCCGCCGATGCCGCCGCCGTAAGGCACCCGGATCACCACGGGCAGTTCGACCTGTCCCTTGGTGCGGTTGCGCAGTTTGGCGAGGTGGCTGGTGATCTGCTCGAACGCGGGGTAGGCGAACGCGTCGAACTGCATCTCGATCACCGGGCGCAGGCCGTTCATCGCCATCCCGATCGCGGTGCCTACGATGCCCGATTCGGCGAGCGGCGAGTCGAAGACGCGGGCGTCGCCGAAGCGTGCGGCGAGTCCGTCGGTAACGCGGAAGACGCCGCCGAGTGTGCCGACGTCCTCGCCGAAGACAAGGACGCGCTCGTCCTCGGCGAGTGCGTCGGCGAGGGCGCGGTTGAGCGCTCCGGCGAGGGACAGCGTCGTGTCCAGAGTGGCGGTCATGCCTGGTCCTCGGTGTTCTCGTGTGCCAGTTCGGCGGCCTGCTGGCGCAACGCGGCGGTCGGTTCGGCGTAGACGTGCCGGAAGAGGTCCGCGGGGTCGAGTTCGGTGTCGACGTTCATCCGCTCACGCAACGCCGCTGCTTCCTCTTCGGCGCGCGCGTCGATCTCTTGCTGCGCCTTGTCGTCGAGGAGGCCACGGTCGGTGAGGTACTGCTTGAGCCTGCTGATCGGATCGCGCGTAAGCCACTGCTCGACCTCGGCCTTGTCGCGGTAGCGCGTCGCGTCGTCGGCGTTGGTGTGCGACTCCATGCGATAGGTGAGTGCTTCGATGAGCGTCGGCCCTTCGCCGGCCGCGGCGCGCTGGACGGCCTGCTCGACGACAGCGTGTACGGCTGCGGCGTCGTTGCCGTCAACGAGTACGGACGGCATGCCGTAGCCGACACCCTTGTACGCGAGCGAAGGCGCAGCTGTCTGCTTCTCGAGCGGGACGCTGATCGCGTAGCCGTTGTTCTGTACGAGGAAGACGACCGGTGCTTTCCAGACCGCGGCGAAGTTCAGCGCTTCGTGCGTGTCGCCTTCGCTGGTGGCACCGTCACCGACGAGAACGAGCGACACCGTGTCCTCGCCCTTCACCCGCGCAGCGTGCGCGAAGCCGACAGCGTGCAGCGTGTTGGTGGCGAGCGGCGTGCATTGCGGAGCGACGTTGGCGCGGTACGGGTCGTAGCCGCAGTGCCAGTCGCCGCGCAGCAGCGTGAGCACCTCGACCGGGTCGACGCCGCGCGCGACGACGGCCATCGAGTCGCGGTAAGTGGGGAAAAGCCAGTCCTGCGGGCGGAGCGCGAGGATCGAGCCGATCTCGGCGGCCTCCTGCCCGCGCGCCGACGGGTACACCGCGAGCCGGCCCTGTTTGGTGAGCGCGGTGGCCTGGGTGTCGAAGCGACGGCCGGAAACCATGCCGCGGTAGAGCCGCAGGAGGACGTCGTCCGCGGGCATCGCGAGCTCCGGGCCGGGGACCGGGGAACCGTCGGCGGTCACGAGGCCGAGCGGCTCGTCGCTGGGCAGGAAACAGGACGCGGCAGTGCGTTCCGTGGTGGTCACCGAAAGCTCCCATCGACGAAGACGAGTAGGCCCCGATACTCGTGCTCCAGCGATCAGAGATCCAGACTTGACCGGCAACTGTGGAATGATGGCCGAGTTGTGGAGTCTGGATTGGACGATTGGCTTGCGAGGTGGCGCGGATGTCCCAGCCGGGTGGACAAATGGCAGCGGCGCTGGACGAGGTAGACCTGAAACTGATCGCCGAGCTGAAGAAAGACGGCCGCGCTTCGATGCGCGCCCTCGCCGAACGCGCGCACATTTCCCGGGCCGGTTGCTACACGCGCGTGGAACGGCTGCACCGCGAGGGAGTGATCACGGGGTACTCGGCGGTCACCGATCCGCGCCGGATGGGGCAGGGCTTGGCGGCCTACGTGTACTTGAAGGTCACGCAGAACTCGTGGCGCACGGTGAGCGCGGAACTCAAGCACATCCCGGAAATCGAACACGGCGGCCTGGTGTCCGGCGACAACGACCTGATCCTGTTCGTGCGGACCCGCGACGCGGACAGCTTGCGGGACTTGGTGTTCGAGCGGTTGCAGAACATGCCGGACGTGCTCTCGACGCACACCGTGCTGGTCTTCGACGAGCTGTGACGTTTCGTCAGGCCGCTTTGACCAGGTAAACCGCGAGCCGGAGCGCCCCGGTCGCTTCGAACGGCATCGGCGAGCGGCGGTACCCGGCCCGTTCGTAGAGGGCGATGTTGCGTTCGCTGGACGCGCCGGTGAAGAGGACGAACTGCTTCGTCTCCGGCGGGGCGTGACGCTCGGCGTGTTCGAGGAGGAACCGGCCGAGGCCGCGCCCCGCCAGATCCGGCGCGACCATCAACCGGCCGATCTCCCAGCCGCCGTCCTCGACGGCGCGGGCGCGGACCGCGCCGACCAGCCGGTGCCCCTGCCGGACGACCCAGCCGCGCCAGGTCTCGATCGACTCGCGGACCTGCGCGAGGTCTTCCGTCAGCGCGGGATGCTCCAAGGTGTTGTTGAGCAGGGCTTCCTGCACCCAGCAACACCGTTGGAGCACCATCAGCTCGGCGGCGTCGTCGGGAGTCGCGGGATGCAGGGTCGCGCCGGGGAGGGTTTCGAGGTCCACTGTGCAGTTCTAGCCAGGAACCCCGTCCGGGGCAACGGTTCAGGAGCCCAGGACGAACTCCGTGCCGAAGGGATCGCGGACGGTCACCATGCGTCCGTACGGGCTGTCCTCCGCTTCGACGATCTCGCCGCCGTGTTCGACCGCCCGCGCACCAGCGGCGTCGGCGTCAGTGGAGAGGAACAGGGTGCCCCACACCGGGGCCGAGGCGGTCGGGTCGCCGAGGACGCCGCCGATCTCGTGGCCGTCCGGGCGGCGGAGGAAGGTGAAGTCGACGCCGGGGAGGTCGTCGTTGCCGTCGAGGGTGAAGGCGAAGACCTCGCAGTAGAAGTCACGGGCCGGGCTGGGAGTCGGCGTGACGAGGTCGTTGCGCATCAGGGCGCTGGTCTCGTTGACGAGCCGGGCGCCGGGCAGTTCGCGGCCCTGCCAGATCCCGAACCGCGCCCCGGTCGGGTCTTCCGCGACGGCGACCCGGGCGTGGTCTCCGTCGTCGTGGGGCTGGTCGAGAAGCTTGCCGCCCGCGGCGGTGACGGCTTTGGCGGTGCCGTCGCAGTCGTCGGTGGCGAAGTAGACGGTCCAGCCAGGCCGGGAGTCGGTGGCTTGGCGCAGGCCGGCGACGGGGAGGTCGCGCAGCAGGCAGTGGCTGCCGTCGAAGGTCCAGCCGAGGACGGCGGCGTAGAAGCGTTGCGCGCGGTCCAGGTCCGGCACGGCGAGGTCGATCCAGGTCGGGGTGCCGAGCGGCTGGTTGCTGTCGACGGTGCTCATCGAGGTCCCTTCGTCGGTTATGCCGGCGACGCTAAGGGGCATTGCGGACAGCTGCGGTCCTCGGTTGCTCAGCATGTGGGAGACAGTGGCCGGGCGAGGTTCGGGGCACGCATTCTTGATCGGGAACCCCGGATCGGAATGGCAGGCGAGAATGAGCACGTCCCCGCTCGAAAACCCCGCTTGGGCCGCGCTGAGCGGCCCGCACGCGTCGTTCGCGGAGCAAAAGGGGCAGGTGCTGCGGTATCCGGTGGATGTCTCTCCGTTCCTCGCCGTGCCGGACCAGCCGGACGACCACGTGTGGCACGACATCGCCGACCTCATCGGTCCCGGGGCGTCGACGCTCGTCGTGGGCAAGGTCGGGACGCCGCCGCCCGCGGCATGGACGGTCGAGGCCGAGCTGTCTGGGGTGCAGATGGACGGGTCGGCGGCTCCCGCGGCCGCCGACGCGGAGGCGGTGCGGCTGACCGAGTCGGACGTGCCGGAGATGCTCGATCTGGTGTCCCGGACTAAGCCCGGCCCCTTCCTGCCCCGGACGATCGCTTTGGGCGCCTACTTGGGCATCCGCCGCGACGGGGCGCTGGTGGCGATGGCGGGCGAGCGGATGCGGCTGCCCGGGTGGACGGAGATCAGCGCGGTGTGCACGGATCCGGCGTTCCAGGGACAGCGGCTGGCGGCGCGGCTCGTGCTGGCGGTGGCCGCGGGGATCCTGGAGCGCGGGGATCGGCCGTTTCTCCACGCCGCCGCGACGAACACCGGCGCGATCCGGTTGTACGAGAAGCTGGGGTTCCGGCACCTCCGGCAGATCCAGTTCGGCGCCTACCGGGCTCCGGAGCGGTGATCGGCTGATCCGGCGAGGATTTCGGCCAGGCCGCTCGGGCGGAGCAGCGGATCGATATGGCCGACGGGCAGGGAGTGCACGTCGAAGGGATTGCCGGGGGTCAGTGCGTCGGCTTCTTCGATGAAGTGGTCTTGCAACGCCAGCGGCATGCTGGCGTCTGCGGTCAAGCGGACGTAGCTGTGCGGGATCCGGCCCCAGACGGCCGGGTCGACGAGGTCGGTGCCGGCGTCGCGGGATTCGTCAGGGTCGAGCGTCGAGAGGAAGGCGACGACCTCCGCGTCGGTGCCGCTGGCGGTCCAGGCGCGTTTCAGTGCGGTCAGGTGCGCGGGATCGGTGGTGTGCCAGTTCATCCGGACGGCGCCAAGGCGGTGCGGGTCGCCGACGGCGATCGGGCCGGTGCCGGCCAGCGCGGGGGATCTGAAGGCCGGGGTGGCGAGGTAGTCGGCGGCGGTGCCGGTGACGCAGCACCAGGCCGAGACGTAGACGGTTCGGGCCAGCAGGTCCGGGACGGCGTTGGCGACGCTCGTGACGGTAAAGCCGCCACGGCTGTGGCCGACCAGGATTACCGGCCCGTGTTCGCGTACGCGACGGACGACGTCGATGACGTGAGCGACGTTGTCGGCGTGCGTGATGCCAGCCATCGGTGACGGTTCTTCGGCGAACGCTACGAGGTCTTGGGTTTGGTAGGCGGCAGAGAAGCCCGCCGTGCCGTGGCCGGGCAGGTCGACGGCCAGGCTGCGATGGCCGCGCAGGGCTAGCTCCCGCTGAAGCGCGGTGAAACAGCGTCCGCTGGCGTGGGAGCCGGGCACGAGGACGAACGTGGGCTGCATGCGAGGGATCCTTCCTGGTCTCGGGGGAGCGCAGTGTCCATTGTGGATCTAGGGGGAGTTAGGGGTCGTTGCGCGTGGCGGGCGCGGTTAGCGTGGGTCGGCGAAGAAGGATCCGTGGCCGGGTCGTCCCGGCGCAGACGTCGGAAAGGCGGTGGGACGACATGACGGGTAGCGCGAATTCCGACGAGGACAGCTGGTTTCGCCGCTTCCACACGTCGCCCGAGGCGAAGGCAAGGCTGGTGTGCCTGCCGCACGCCGGGGGTTCGGCTCCGTTCTACTTCCCGGTGTCGCGGGCGCTGACCCCGGACATCGAGGTGCTGGCGGTGCAGTACCCGGGCCGCCAGGACCGGCGGCACGAGCCGTTCCTGACCACTGTCGACGCGCTGGCCGACCGGATCGCCGAACTGCTGCGCGGCCGCGACGACCTGCCGCTCGCGCTGTTCGGCCACAGCATGGGCGCGATGATCGCCTTCGAGGCGACCCGACGGCTGGAGGCCGCGGGCACCGCGGTGGACACGCTCTTCGTGTCCGGCCGCCGGGCACCGTCGCGGCACCGCGACGAGAACGTGCACACCCGCACCGACGACGGCGTGATCGACGAACTGCGCCGGCTGAGCGGAACCGAAATGGACCTGCTCGGCGACGACGACGTGGTGCGGATGATCCTTCCCGTGGTGCGCAACGACTATCGCGCCGTGGAGACCTACCGGTACCGGCCGGGCCCGCCGCTGAAGGCCCCGGTGGTCGCGTTCACCGGCACCGCCGACCCGGTCGCCTCGGTCGACGAGGTCCGGTCGTGGGGCGAGCACACTTCGGCGGGCTTCGAGCTGGTCCCGCTCGACGGCGGGCATTTCTTCCTGACCCGCCACCAGGACGTGATTCTCCGGTATCTGACCGATCGGCTTGTCGACAAGGGGCGTGCACATGTCTGAGGCACTGGCGATCGGATTCGACAGCAGACTCGAGGAACTGCGGGAGATCAAGGAGGCCGCGCGGCGCGGCCCCGACGACGCCGCGACCGCCCGGCAGCACGACCGCGGCAAGCTGACCGCGCACGAACGCATCGAACTGCTTCTCGACCCGGGCTCGTTCACCGAGATCGAGTCCTTGCGCCGCCACCGCGCTACGGCCTTCGGCCTCGAACACCGCAAACCGTACTCGGACGGCGTGGTGTGCGGCTGGGGAACGGTCTACGGGCGCACGATTTTCGTGTACGCCCACGACTTCCGCATTTTCGGCGGCGCGCTCGGCGAGGCGCACGCGCAGAAGATCCACAAGGTGATGGATCTTGCCGCGGCGGCCGGTGCGCCCCTGGTGTCGCTCAACGACGGTGCCGGTGCGCGGATTCAAGAGGGCGTCACGGCGCTCGCCGGGTACGGCGGGATTTTCCAGCGCAACACCCGGTCTTCGGGGGTCATCCCGCAGATCTCGGTGATGCTCGGCCCGTGCGCGGGCGGTGCCGCGTATTCGCCCGCGTTGACGGATTTCGTGTTCATGGTGCGGGAAACCTCGCAGATGTTCATCACCGGCCCGGACGTGGTGCACGCGGTGACCGGCGAGGAGATCACCCAGAACGGTCTCGGCGGCGCGGACGTGCACGCCTCGACGTCGGGTGTCGCCGCGTTCGTCTACGACGACGAACCCAGCTGTCTTGAGGACGTCCGGTACCTGATTTCGCTGCTGCCGTCCAACAACAACGAGATGCCGCCGGTGGAACCGACGGCCGACCCGGCCGACCGCCGCACGGACAAACTGCTCGAGGTGGTGCCGACGGACTCCGCCCGCGCGTACGACATGTGCGCCGTCATCGAGGAAATCGTCGACGACGGCGAGTTCCTTCAGGTGCACGCCGGTTGGGCGACGAACGTCGTGTGCGCCTTGGCACGACTCGACGGTCGGGTCGTCGGAATCGTCGCGAACCAGCCCGCCACGCTCGCCGGGGTGCTCGACATCGAGGCGAGCGAGAAGGCCGCGCGGTTCGTTCAGACGTGCGACGCGTTCAACATCCCGCTGGTGACGCTGGTCGACGTGCCGGGCTTCCTGCCCGGGGTGGACCAGGAACACGGCGGCATCATCCGGCACGGCGCGAAGCTGCTGTACTCCTACTGCAACGCGACAGTGCCGCGGGTGCAGATGATCCTGCGGAAAGCCTACGGCGGCGCGTACATCGTGATGGACTCGCGTTCCATCGGCGCGGACGTTTCGCTGGCGTGGCCGACGAACGAGATCGCGGTGATGGGCGCCGAGGGTGCGGCGAACGTGATCTTCCGGCGCGAGATCAACGCGGCCGACGACCCGGAGGCGGTGCGGCGGCAGAAGATCAAGGAGTACAAGACCGAGCTGATGCATCCGTACTACGCGGCCGAACGCGGGCTGGTCGACGACGTGATCGAGCCCGGCCGGACGCGGGAGATGCTGATCCGGTCGCTGGCGATGCTGCGGGCCAAGCACGCCGACGTTCCGGCGCGCAAGCACGGGAACCCGCCGATGTGATGGCGGCCCGGGTCGCGCGTCGAAGAACGGAGGACGTGATGGGGTCGATTGGAGTGATGGCGGGTCTTGCCGCGGAGGCTCCTGGCGCGCTTGACGAGCCGGACGCCGCGGGGGTGCCGGACGTGGCGCGGGGCGGTTCGCGACCTGGCGGGGCGACTGGCGATGGGCGCGATGAACCGGCAGCGCGCGCAGTCGGTGCCAGCCCGGTGCCTGAATCGCCTGAAGAACGGGCTGGAGCGTCGGGTGGCTTGGCTGCTGCCAGGGGAGAAAACCTTGCGGCGCAGGCGGAGCTGACTGATTCCGAAGCCGCCGGGGCGCAGGATGACCAGCGTGCTGCGGCGGCAGTGCCCGCAGTACGTGTCGTGCGCGGGAATCCGGATGACGGTGAAGTGGCTGCGCTTCTGGTGGCGTTGGCCGCTGTCGGTCAGGCCGCACGTTCTGGGCGCGAGGAAACTGTGCTGCCGTCACCTCGGCAACCGTCGACAAGGTTTGTTCCGGCGACGAGCTGGCGGGCACGGTAGACCCGTCCGGCAAGGACGCGAGAGAGCGGGGCCCGCGTCTGCGCAGGGCGATGCGGGCCTTCTGCCACAAGGTTTTTCCGGCTTGGGCAATCGCGGGGAACGCCGGTCTTCGAGACCGCCGACTGGCGCGAACTGCCGCTCTCGACGGGAACAGCGGCGAACGGCGGCGAGTGGCGGAAACGTTGCGCCACAAGAGAACTACTACGTCGTCCACAACGGACGACACGGGGACAGGTCCAAGATCCATATTCCCAAGCTACCGCCGCAGGTCGAACATCTGCACGGTATCGATCCGGTGAATCAGGCGTGCACCGCGGTGCTGTCCAGATAGGTCAGCACCGCGCGGATGCGGCGGTTCTGGTCCCGGCTGGCCTCCAGGCCGAGCTTCGCGAAGATGTTGCTGATGTGGTTTTCCACCGCTCCCTGCGTCACCACCAATGCCTTGGCGATGGCCGCGTTCGACAGGCCCTGCGCCATCTGCGCCAGCACCTCGGTCTCCCGCGCGGTCAACGCCTCCAGCGGATCCCGGCTGCGGGAAAGCATCTGCGCGACCACGTCCGGGTCGATGGCCGATCCGCCACCGGCGACGCGGCGGACTGCTTCCAGGAAGTCCGCGACGTCGGCGACTCGTTCCTTCAGCAGGTAGCCGACGCCGGAAGTGCCTTCCGCGATCAGGTCTACCGCATAGCTTCCCTCGACGTACTGCGACACCACCAGGACCGGCAGGCCGGGGATTTCCTTACGTGCGGCCAATGCCGCGCGCAGGCCCTCGTCGGTGAAGGTCGGCGGCATGCGGACGTCGGCGATGACCAGGTCGGGACGGTGGTCCCGGATGGCGACCAGCAGGTCGTCGCCGTTGTCGACCGCGGCGGCGGTTTCGATGCCGACGTCCGCGAGCAGGCTTTGCACCCCGGCGCGCAACAGCACCGAGTCTTCCGCGATCACGACGCGCATTTCTCTAGCCTCCACAACAGGATTCACCAGCGGACGGGCAGATCGGCCCGCACGACGGTGGGGCCGCCGGCGGGGCTGACGACGGTGAGCACGCCGTCGATCGTGGCGGCTCGGTCGGCCAGTCCGGCCAGGCCGCCGCCGGGGCGCATCGAGGCGCCGCCGTGGCCGTTGTCGGTGATCTCGACGACCACGGTGTCGTCGTCGCGGGTCACTCGCACGGACGCGCGGTCGGCTCCGGAATGTTTGGTCACGTTGGTGAGCGTTTCGCTCACGATGAAGTACGTGGTCGTCTCGACAGGTGCGGGCGGACGGGGTTCTACGGTAACCTCGACCTCAATAGGGATAGGCATTCTTGCGGTAAGAGAAGACAACGCCGCGTCCAGGCCGCGGTCCTGGAGCACCGGCGGGTAGATGCCGCGCGCCAGGTCGCGCAACTCCGAAACGGCGAGTTTGGCGTCGGCGTGCGCGGCTCCGATGAGTTCGCGGACCGCGGTCGGGTCGTCGAGGTCGAGTTTGAGCTGGGCGCGGCCCAGGCTCATCGCGACGGACACCAGCCGCTGCTGTGCGCCGTCGTGCAAATCCCGTTCGATCCGGCGCCGTTCGGCCTCGACCGCGTCGACTCCGCGTGCTCGCGAGTTCCGCAGCTGCACCGTGCGCGCTTCGAGTTGCGCGGTGCGGTTCGGGCCGAGAAACGACGTCGCCAGTTCGCCGTGCATCGTCCCGATGCGCGGTGCCACGAAAATCCCGAAAGGAGGTACCGCGATGGACACGACACCCGCCACGAATTCCACGATGCCCAAGGGAAAAGCGATGAGCGAGAAGGCGAACTCGCGCCAGGTGGCGGTGTCGAGCAGCCGCGCCTGCCAGACGGCGAGCATGCCCGGTCCGGCCGGGCGGCGGCGGACGGGTTCAGCGATGGCGACGCCGAGCATCTGGTGCGCCCAGCGTCGTTCGAAGGCGCAGTACGAAAGCATCAGCGAGGTCGCGACCAGCAGGATCGGGATGCCGATCCACAGCATCGTCGTGGCGACGCCGACCACCATGGTCACCAGGATCAGCACGAACGCGGCGAACCGGATAGGGAGGCTCAGCACGAGAAACCCGATCGTGCGCATGGTCGGCGGCCGCGTCACGGGCATCGCGCGATCCGTTCCAGTTCCGGTACGAGGTCGTCGAGGGTGGGCGTCGCCAGCATCTCGTCGCGCACTTCGAGCGCGCATTCCCGGAAGGACGGTTCATCCAGCAGCCGGCACACTCCGTCGCGGACGCTCGCGGGCGTCACGTCCTCGAGGTCCACCAGCAATCCGTTGCCGCGCTTCACCTGAGCCACCGCGGAGCCGCGTTCGCTCCACGTGGTGCCCGGGATGACCAGCTGCGGGACGCCGTTCACCACCGCGTTGCCGATCGTCGCGCCGCCGCCCTGGTGCACGATCGCCGAGCACGAGGCGAGGAGTTCGTTCATCGGCACGAAATCGACCGCGCGGACGTTGTCCGGGATCGCGCGCACGGACGCGAGCTGTTCCGCGTTGAGCGTGGCGATCACTTCGATGTCAAGGTCGGCGAGCCCGTCCAGCAGGTCCCCGACGGAGGTCTCCTCGACGCCGAGCGTCTGCCGGTTGGAGATGCCGAGGGTGAGCATCACCCGCGCCCGCTCCGGCCGGTCCAGCACCCAGGAAGGGATCGCCATCGGCTTGTTCTGCGGTACGAACCGGGCCGGGAGGTAGTCGACGTCCACGCCGTCGTAGCGCAGATACGACGGATGACAGTCGATGGTCCGCACGCCGTAGCGGAGGGCTTCGTCGTAGTCGGCTCCGAACCGGCCGACCTCGGCGGACATCCACGTCTCGAACGGGTCCGGCGAGCTGTCCTCGGGGCGGCTGGCTCTGAGGTCGCGGTACTGCGCGCCGATGCGGGCGGTCTGGTCGGCGGCGTACATCATCCGCAGGTGCGGCACGCCCATGGCGTGCGCGACGATCGGCGCGGCGTAGATCAGCGGGTCCCACACCACGAGGTCCGGCTGCCAGTGCCGGGCGAAGCGGATGAGTTCGTCGAGCAGCAGGTCCGGCGTGGTCCAGCGGAACACGTCGACCCAATGCTCGTACACGTTGCGCACGTACTCCTCGGTGTAGCGCTCGGGACGGCTTTCCGAGAGCCGGAATTCGCCGTGCATCGCGTTGTTGCCGTCGACCTGTTGCTGCCGGTGGCGGGCGATGTCGAGTTCGTCGCCGAACCACATGGCGTCCAGCCCGGTTTCGGTGAACGGCGCGACCTCGCGCGGGTTGCGCTGTCCGACGAAGCGCACCTCGTGCCCGGCCGCGGCCAGCGCCCAGCCCACCGGAGCCATGCTGTAAACGTGCGTCCTCGTCGGGAAGACCATCAGCATCACGCGCATCGCGGCAGCTCCGGGTTCGTAGTCAGGGGAGAACAAGGGAAACGGTAGGGCCGCGCCAGGCCGGGGCCCACCCGGTAGGGGACCCCTGAATCCGGCGCGGGCAAGGAGGATTTGGCTCGGCTTTAGATGCCCCTTAGGGGCTAGTGGCGCGCGGGCCGCGGCGGATAGACAGGTAACCGGATCCGGCCGCGTTGCGCCGGAGAAGGACGAGGGAGGCGAACGAGGTGATGAGCATGGCCGTGGCGCCCACCGCGAAAGGCTGGGTCCCGTTCGGCGAGCACCGCACCTGGTACCGGGTCACCGGGCAACCGGGAGGCGCGGCTCCCGCTGTGGTCGTGGTGCACGGCGGGCCGGGCAGCACGCACGACTACCTGCTGAGCCTGGCCGAACTCGCCGGGCACGGATTCCCGGTCGTGCACTACGACCAGCTCGGCAGCGGCGGGTCCACCCGGCTGCCGGACGCCGGGCCGGGGTTCTGGAACCCGGAGCTGTTCGGCGACGAGCTGGACAATCTGGTGCACCGGCTCGGGATCGAAGACAACTACGTCCTCTATGGACAGTCGTGGGGCGGCCTGGTCGTCGCCCGGCACGCCGCCGAACGCCCGGACGGCCTGCGCGGGCTGGTGATCGCCAACTCGCCGGCGTCGTACGAGCTGTGGCGCAGCGAGATGGACCGGCTGCGCGCGCTGCTCCCTCCCGGCGTCGACGAGGGCCTGCGGGCGCACGAAGCGGCCGGCACCACGGACACGCAGGAGTACTTCGACCTCATGCGCGTCTTCTACGACCGGCACGTCTGCCGCGTGCTGCCGTGGCCCGCCGACTATGTCGCCTCGTTCATGGAGATGGCCGACAACAACACCGTGTACTCGGTGATGAACGGCCCCAGCGAGTTCACCGTCACCGGCACGCTCGCGGACTATTCGGTGATCGACCGCCTCGACGACATCGAGGTGCCGACCCTGCTCATTTCCGGTGCGCACGACGAGGCCACCCCGGCCACCGTGCAGCCGTACTACGACCGCATTCACGACGTGCGCTGGGAGATCCTCCCGGAGTCGAGCCACGTCCCGCATCTCGAGGAACCGGAACGGTTCCGCGAAATCCTGCTGGGATTCCTGCAGGAAGTCCATTGCCCCGCCGAAAGAGAGGTCGCCAGTCATGGATGAGGCCAGCCAGGCCGGATCGGCGGTCGTGTTCCCCGGGATGAGCCCGTGCCGGTTCGTCGACTTCGGCAAGTTCCTGCTCATCAACCCGTTCGCGCGCAGGCTCATCAAGGACGCCGACGACCGGCTGGGCTACTCGCTGGTCGACCGCTTCCGCGAAGCCGAGGGCGACTATTCCGAGTACGCCCAGGTCGGGTTCATGCTCACCTGCGTCGCGCTCGCCGAATGGGCCGAACAGGAGTACGGGATGAGCCCGGACTACTGCACCGGCCCGAGTTTCGGCGAGAAACCGGCCAGCGTGTACGCCGGTTCGCTGACTTTCCCGGACGCGGTGTGGATGACCGCGAAGCTCGCGCAGTGCCTCGACGAGTTCTTCGCGACCGAGCACACCGACGTCGTCACGCACTCGTTCGTCCGCACCCCGGAAGAGAAACTGCGCGACGCGCTGACCGAACTCGACGGCCGCGGCGAATGGGCGGACATCTCCTGCTACATCGACCACGACTTCTACATGGTCTCGGTGCGGGAGCGGAATCTCGACTGGCTCAAGCAGACCGTGCGGAGCATGGGCGGGCTGTCGCTGTACACGATGCGTCCTCCGCTGCATTCGCGTGCGTTCGGCGCGTTGCGGCGCAAGGCCGAGGACGAGGTGCTCGGCGGCCTCGACTTCCATGATCCCCTCCTTCCGATCATCGCTGACCAGGACGGTTCGGTGCTGCGGTCCGGCGAGCAGGTCCGCACGATGCTGCTGGACAGCATCGTCGAGCCGTTGCGCTGGCCGGACGTGTGCTCGTCGCTCGAACAGCTCGGCGTGCGCAAGCTGTGGGTGGCCGGACCGGACACGCTGTTCGGCCGTGTCCGGGCCACCACCAGCCGGTTCGAGGTGACCACGGTGAACCCGCGGCTCGCGCTGCAGCCGCGGCGGCGCGGCGCGGGTCCCTCGCGGGTCAGCTAGCCGGCTGCAGCTGCGACAGCGTGCTCCAGAGGCGTCCGGGGTTCTCGAACGTCTCCAGGTTCAGCGCGTCGTCGGAGAACCGGACGTTGTACTTCTCCTCCAGCACCGCCAGCAGTTCCACCGTGGCGAGCGAGTCGAGACCGTATTCCTTGAGCGGGGTCTCGGCGGTCAGCGCCTCGTCGGCGGGCAGGAACGGGAGGTACGGGCGGAGGGCTTCGTCGAAAGAGCTGTCCCACATGGCTACTCCGGTGGCTGGGTCGGGCACTTCACCAGGCAGGGAAACCGACCGCCCGGTTCGGTTTTGAACTTTACCCCGCGCCGCCGCTCCCGGGCGACGCACCGGCACCCCTATTGCTGATCCGGCCAAAAGCAGGCCGACCCCCCACCCGGCAGGCAACCGTTGCTAGGAAGCCATCAGGCCGTGACTGTGGTCGGGTCGGCAAACGATAGGCACAGTACGCGGAGGACCACGATGGACACGACGACCACCTCGGGACTGCACTCGCGGTTTCTGCGCGGGCTGGCCCGTTCCGAGTCCCGCCCGGCGGTCAGCGTCGGCGGGCAGACGCTGACCTACGGCGAGCTGCACGAGCGGGCGCTGCTGTGGGGCGGTGCGCTGGCGGAGTCCGGCGCCCGCACGGTAGGGGTGCTGGCCGGGAAGGGAGTGACTGCCTACGCCGGGATTCTGGCCGGGCTGTACGCCGGGGCGACGGTTGTGCCGCTGCGGCCGGACTTCCCGGCGGCCCGGACCGCGCAGATGGTCGAGGCCGCGGAGGTGGACGCGATCATCGCGGACGAACGCGGGCTGACCGTCGCCCCGTCGGTGAAGACGCTTCTGGCTCCGGAGGTCAGCCAGTCAGGGCTGTGGCAGCCGAAGGCGGCGCAAGCGCTCATCGCGCCGAAGGACGTCCAGCCCGAGGATTCCGCGTACGTGCTCTTCACGTCGGGCTCCACTGGACGGCCGAAGGGAGTCCGGATCGGCCACGGCTCCACCGAGCATTACTTCGGCCTGCTGGACGCGCGGTACGACTTCACCCCGGAAGACGTCTTCTCCCAGACGTTCGACCTGAACTTCGACTGTGCGATGTTCGACCTCTTCTGCGCGTGGGGCGCGGGCGCGGAAGCGGTGGTCCTGCCGGGAGCGGCGTACCGGAACGTGCCGGCGTTCGTGGAGGAGCGCGGCCTCACCGTGTGGTTCTCCACGCCGAGCGCGATCGATCTGGTGCGCCGCACCGGACGGCTGACCCCGGGCGCGATGCCCGGCCTGCGGTGGAGCTTCTTCGCCGGGGAGGCGCTGACCGTCCGAGACACCGCGGACTGGCGGGCGGCGGCGGGCAACGCCGTCACCGAGAACCTCTACGGCCCCACGGAGCTGACCATCACCGTCGCCGGGTACCGCTGGGACGACGAGGAAACCCCGCGCGTGGCGGTGAACGGCGTGGTGCCGATCGGCGCGGTGCACGAGGGACACGAGTATCTGCTCATCGACGAGAACGAGGCGGGGGAAGGCGAACTCGCCATCGCCGGACCGCAGCTGACGCCGGGGTATCTCGACCCGGCCGACGAGAAGGGCCGGTTCCTCGACCGCGACGGGCTCCGGTTCTACCGCACCGGCGACCGGGTGCGCCGGCTCGGCGGCGACGATCTGGCGTATCTGGGACGGCTCGATTCGCAGGTGCAGGTGCTCGGCTGGCGCGTGGAGCTGACCGAGGTGGAGCACGCGCTGCAGGAGTGCGGGGTGCAGGCGGTGGCGCTCGGCGTGGCCGGGGACGGCGGGACCGAGCTGTTCGTCTTCTACACCGGGCCGCGGCGGCCGGTGATCGAGCTGGTGCGGGCGTTGCGGGCGGTGCTGCCCGAGGGCGTCATCCCGCGGCGGTACGAGCACGTGGAGGAGTTCCCGTTGAATTCCAACCGGAAGATCGACCGGAAGACGCTCGCCGCGCGGGCCGCGGAGATCCTCAGCCCGGTCCCCGCCTAGTTGTCCGTGAAGGGCTCCTTGAGGGAATCAGATTCCCTCAAGGAGCCCTTCACGGCTTTCGGGCCGGAGCGGCAGACTGCCAGCTAGGGGCCGTTAGGGGTGTGGATCACCGCCTGCGCGCGGATAGCTTTCCGACGTCGGGGAGCTGTCCCGCGCAGGCACGGTGATTCTACGAATCCTTTCGGGAGTGGCAGTCGTGAACGAATCCGGTTCTCTCGTCCATGCCCTGCTCGACGAGGCGGTGGCCAGCGCGCCGGACGCCGCGGCGGTGCGAGACCGGGCGGGGGTGTGGACGTACGCCGAGCTGGCCGCTTGGAGTCACGCGGTGGAGACGGTCCTCGCGCGGCGCGGGGTGGGGCGCGGCGATCGCGTGGTGGTGCAGTTGCCGACGGACCGGGCGCTGGTCGCGCTCTTCCACGGCACTTCGCGGCGGGGCGCGGTGTTCGTGCCGATCAATCCGGCGATGAAGCAGTTCCACTTCGACTCCGTGGTCGAGAACGCCGAACCGGTGCTGATCGTCCAACCGCCTGAGTTCGCTCCACTGTGGACGGAAGTTGAAGAAGCTCACCGCGAGCAGGCCCGCGTCGAGCCGACTGAGGTCGATCTGGACGACGTAGCGGTGCTCGTGTACACCTCCGGCAGCACGGCCGCGCCCAAGGGCGTCATCGGGCCGCACCGGCAGGTCACCTTCGCGGCCGGCGCGATCCAGGCGGTGCTTGGCTATCGCCAGGACGACGTCGTTTTCTGCCGGTTCCCGATGTCCTGGGACTACGGCCTGTACAAAGTCCTCCTCTCGACGCTCGGCCGCAGCGAGATCGTGCTAGCCGACGCCGAGTCCGATCTTCGGTTGCTGCAACGGATGCGCGAGGTAGGCGCGACGGTCGTCCCGATCGTGCCCTCGCTCGCGACGATGATCGCCACGCTGGCCGAACGCGACCAGGGCGAACCGGCTCCGGTGCGGCTGTTCACCAACACCGGTGCGGCGCTGCCGGATTCGACCATCGCGAAGCTTCGCGCCGCCTTCCCCGGCGTGCGCGTGGTCCGGCAGTTCGGTCAGACCGAGTGCAAGCGGATCACCGTGATGCCGCCCGACGAAGACGCCGAACGTCCAGGCTCCTCGGGCCTTCCGCTGCCCGGCACGACCGTGCACATCCTCGCCGCCGACGGGGCTCCGTTGCCTGCTGGGGAAATCGGCGAGATCGTCGCCGCCGGACCGCACGTGATGCCCGGCTACTGGCGTGCTCCGGAGCTGTCCGCGCGCTCGTTCCGCCGCGACGAAGCCACCGGTGAACTCCGGCTGCACACCGGCGATTACGGCCGGCTCGACGAGGACGGCTACCTCTACTTCGAGGGCCGTCGCGACGACATGTTCAAGCGCAAGGGAATCCGGATGTCCACTTTGGAGATCGAAGCGGCCGCGATGGACATCCCGGGCGTGCGCGCGGCGGGGGCGATCCCGCCGAGCGAGACGCGAGACCTGGCGATCTGCGTGGAAAGCGACCTGCCGCCGACCACTGTGCTCAAGGAATTGGCGCAGCGGCTGGAACCGCAGAAGGTTCCCGCGCTGTGCCACGTCGTGGACGAGTTCCCGCTCACCGCGCACGGCAAGAACGCGACGAAGGAACTGGCCCTGCTGGTGGAAGGTGCCCGCAAATGAGCAAGTACGACGAGCTGGCCGCACGGTTCGGCACGCCGGCCTACGTATACGACCTGGACGTGACCGCCCAGTCGCGCGATCAGCTGTTCGGCCTGCTCCCGGAAGGGTTCGAGGTCTACTACGCGCTGAAGGCCAACCCGCATCCGGAGATCGCCCGCGAACTCCGCGAGGGCGGTTGCCGCGCGGAGATCAGCTCGACCGGCGAGCTGGCCAACGCGCTAACCGCCGGGTTCGCTCCGGAAGACATCCTCTACACCGGCCCGGGCAAGACCGACGGCGAGCTGGACGCGGCGATCACCGCGGGCGTCCGGCTGTTCTCCGTGGAATCCCTGACGGACCTGCAGCACGTGGGTGCCGCGGCGGAACGGCAGGACACCGTCGCACGCTGCCTGCTGAGGGTGAACACCACGCAGGGCAGCGCGTCGACCGGGATCCGGATGATGGGCCGCCCGTCGCAGTTCGGCGTCGACGCTGAGACGTTGCCCGAGCTGATGCCGCTGTTCAAGGCGGTTTCCGGGGCGAAGATCGTCGGCGCGCATTTCTTCACCATGAGCAACGCCCAGGATGAGGACGCGCTGCTCGGCGAGTACGAGTTCGTGTTGCAATCGGCCGCGCAGCTGCGCCAGGAAACTGGACTGCCGCTGGAACTGCTCGACATCGGCGGCGGATTCTCGTCTCCGTATGCGGTTCCCGGCGAGCGCACCGATTACCCGAAGCTGCGCAACGGTTTGGAGCAGCTGCTCGACCTCTATCTGCCCGAGTGGCGCAGCGGCGAGGTCGAGCTGGCTTGCGAATCCGGCCGCTATCTCTCCGGAAGCTGCGGGACGCTGCTGGCTGGCGTGGTGAACGTGAAGGAGAGCCGGGGGCACCGGTTCGTCATTCTCGACGCCGGGATCAACGTGGTCGGCGGGCTTTCCGGGATCGGACGCCTGCTGCCCGCCGCGGTCGGCGTCGAGCAGGTCGGAGACAACCCTGGCCAGCTTGTCGGTCCATTGTGTACTCCTGGTGACTCGCTTTCGAAGGCTGCGAAGCTGCCCGAACTGACGTCCGGAGACTTGCTGACGGTGCCGAACGTGGGTGCGTACGGCGTCACCGCGAGCTTGATCAGCTTCCTCGGCCGTCCCGCGCCGACCGAAGTCGTGGTACGGGGCGACGAGGTCATTTCGGTGTCGCGATTGGACTATCAGCGAGCCTATGAGGTTTCGCCATGAGCGAGGAAGTCCGCGCGTATGGCGGCAGCGTCATCGAAGAGCCCGGCGGGCGCACGGTGATCGTGAGCAGCATGGCGTCGGACTCACACACTTGGAACCTCGTCTACCTCGAACTTCTGGTGGGAGAACTCGGCTTCGACGTCGTGAACCTCGGCGCGTGCGTGCCGGACGAACTGCTGGAGTCCGAATGCGTCAGCCGTCGCCCGGCGATGCTGGTGCTGAGCAGCGTCAACGGGCACGGTTATCAGGACGGGCTGCGGGTCGTGCAACGACTGCGGGCGTTGCCGGAGCTGCGTCGGCTGCCGATCGTGATCGGCGGGAAGCTCGGCACTGGCGGGCCGCTTTCCGACGAGCAGACCGCGGAATTGCTGTTCGCCGGGTTCGACGGAGTGTTCGACGAGCAGAACGCCGCCGCTTTCCGGCATTTCGCGGCCACGCTTCCCGGCGGGGTTACCCAGTTGGAGGGCGCGTGAGCTTCGAGCGGTTCGTAGCGCAGCGGCACGCGGCCGGGGAACTGGTCGTGCAGCCGCGCATGGGCTTCGACAGTCCGGCCGCGATGCGCGCCGGACTGGTCGCGACCAAGCGCGCGAACGCCGCGACCGTCGGCACGATCACGCTCGACAGCTACACCCGCGTCCGCGACACGGAATCCGCGGAACATGCCCTGCGCAACGGAATTCCGCTCAACGGCTACCCGATCGTCACGCATCCGCCCGAGGTGACCCGGGCGATGCTCGACGGTCTCGAAGGCCCGGAGTTCCCGGTGCAGGTCCGGCACGGTTCGGCTCGGCCCGCGGACATTTTCCGTTCGATGATCGCCGCCGGCCTGCACGCCACCGAAGGCGGACCGATTTCCTATTGCCTGCCCTACAGTCGCACGCCGCTCGATGAATCCGTGCGGAATTGGGCGTATTGCTGCGATCTGCTGGTCGACGCCGAACATCCGGGCGGCCGTCCGCATCTGGAGACGTTCGGCGGGTGCATGCTCGGGCAGCTGTGTCCTCCGAGCGAGCTGGTCGCGATCAGCGTGCTGGAGGCGTTGTTCTTCTACCGCAAGGGTGTGCGCAGCATTTCGGTCAGCTACGCGCAGCAGACGAGCCTGCACCAGGACCGGGAAGCTGTTGCCGCGCTGCGCCGGTTGTGCGCGGATTTCTTGCCGGAAGCGACTTGGCACGTGGTGATCTACGCCTACATGGGACTCTTCCCGCGGACGCCGGACGGCGCGATGTTGTTGCTGGGCAAGGCCGCAGAGCTGGCGATGAGCACCGGTTCGGAGCGGCTGATTGTGAAGACCGCCGCCGAGGCGCACCGGATCCCGACCATCGCGGAGAACGTGACCGCGCTCGAACACGCGGCTGCGTCAGCGAAAGGCATCAAGGCCATTGTGGACGAAGACAACCAGGTTTACCGAGAGGCCTACGCCTTGGTTGACGCGGTCCTCAACAGCCACGCGGACCTCGACCGCGCGCTCGTGGTCGCTTTCAAACGCGGCCTGCTCGACGTGCCGTACTGCCTGCACCCGGACAACGCCGGGCAGGCGCGCAGCACGCTCGACGCGGACGGCCGGCTCGGCTGGTCCGAACTCGGTTCGCTGCCGTTGCGCGGGATCGCCGAACGCGCGCCGAGCGGCCGGATCACCTCGTCGACGCTGATGTCGGCGCTTTCCTACGTCCAGCACACCCATGACACCCAGGCATTGGAGCAGCCGATGACCGCGATCGGAGGGGAACCGCGATGAGCACTCGCCGGACTGTCCGGGCGTATCCGTTCGACATGCACGAGACGTCCGTTTCCGAGACCTACCACCAGTTGCAGCGCGACGAGCCGATGAGCCGGGTGCAGCTGCCCTTCGGCGAGCAGGCTTGGCTGGCGACGAAGTACGCCGACGTCAAGCTGGTGACCGCCGACCCGCGGTTCAGCCGCGAGCTGGCACAGGGGCTCGACCAGCCGAGGATGCGCCGTCAGCAGATGGGCGACGGCATCATGGGCATGGATCCGCCGGACCACACCCGGCTGCGCCGCCTGGTGATGAAGGCGTTCACCGCGCGGCGGCTGGAGGCGATGCGCGAAAGCGTCCGCACCCTGACGCACGAGCTGATCGACGCGATGATCGAGACCGGCGCGCCCGGCGACATCGTCGAAGATCTCGCGCGGCCGCTGCCGGTCACGGTGATCTGCAACCTGCTCGGTGTGCCGAAGGAAGACCACACGATCTTCCGCGAGTGGACCCAGGCGCTGGTCAGTGACGCCACGGCGAAGGGCGACGTGCTCGACGTCTACGGCGACCAGCTGGACAACTACGTGGCCCAGCTGGTCGCGCAGCGTCGCGAGGACCCGACCGACGACCTCCTCGGCGCACTCGTCTACGCCCGTGACGCCGGGGACAAGCTCACCGAGAACGAGCTGATCTCGATCGCCGGTGCGGGTCTGCTGACCGGTGGCGTGGAGACGGTTTCCTCGGCGTTGCCGAGCTTCGTGTTCACCCTGCTCACGCAGCCGGAACTGCTCGCGCAGCTGCGGGCACAGCCAGAGATCCTGCCGACCGCAGTGGAAGAACTGCTGCGGTGGGTGCCGATCAACACCGCGGCGATGTTCGCCCGGTATGCCCGCGAGGACATCCGGATCGGCGACGTCGTGGTGCGGGCGGGCGATCCGGTGCTGCCCGCGCTGCACGCGGCGAACCGCGATCCGGAGGTCTTCGCGAATCCGGAGGTCATCGACCTGACCCGCAGCCCGAACCCGCACGTCGCGTTCGGGCACGGCCCGCACCACTGCATCGGGGCGCAGCTGGCCAGGCTGGAACTGCAGGAGGCGCTGAAAGCGATTCTGGAGCGTTTTCCGGAATTGCGGCTCGCGGACGGGCGCGACGGCGTGAAATGGGAGTACGGGGTGATCGTGCGCGGCCCGTCGCTGCTGCGCGTCGCCTGGTGATTTCCCGCCCCTAACGACGTTTTCTGGGGATCCGGCGCGGCGCGAGCCCGCCATACGATCCGACCGACGACCCATGAATGCTGCCTGGCTACCGCGGTGGAGTGCGCAATGCGTGAGAGTGAGAAGAATCGGGAATCCGGCTTCGCGGAGCGGCTGACGCTTCTGCCGTCGGCGGACCGCGCGGGGTTCCTCGCCGGCGTGGTCCACGACGCGACGCGGGCTGCGCTGCAGGCCGCGCTGCCCGAGGTGCCAGCCGTGCTCGACCCGGAGAAAGCGTTCTCCGACCACGGTTTCGACTCGCTCGCCGCGGTGGAGCTGCACGCGCAGCTGACCGATGCGACCGGGCTGGAGCTGCCGGTGACGCTGGCCTTCGACTATCCGACCCCGGCCGCGGTCGCCCGTTTCCTGCACGCCGAGGTGTTCGGCGCGGAGGAATCTGTCGCGGCGCTGGCCAGGGGAGGCTCGGACGACGAGCCGGTCGCGATCGTCGGCATCGGCTGCCGCTACCCGGGCGGCGCGGTGTCGCCGGAAGCGTTGTGGCAGCTGGTCGCCGACGAGGTGCACACCATCTCCGGCTTCCCGGCCGACCGCGGCTGGGACCTCGACAGCCTCTATGACCCGGACCCCGACAAGCCGGGCAGCAGCTACGTCACCTCGGGCGGATTCCTGCCCGGCGCCGGGGAATTCGACGCCGGGTTCTTCGGCATCGCCCCGCGCGAAGCTTCCGCGATGGACCCGCAGCAGCGGCTCGTGCTGGAGACCGCGTGGGAAGCGTTGGAGCGGGCCAAGATCGACCCGTCCACGCTGCGCGGCACTCCGGCGGGCGTCTTCATCGGTGCGGAGGCGCAGGAGTACGGCCCGCGGCTGCACGAAGCTCCTGACGGCCTCGACGGCTACATGCTCACTGGCAACGCCCCCAGCGTCGTCTCTGGTCGCGTCGCCTACGCGCTTGGTCTGGAAGGGCCGACGCTGACCGTTGACACTGCATGCTCTGGTTCGCTCGTCGCGCTGCACTTGGCTGTGCAGGCGTTGCGGCGTGGGGAAACCCAGCTCGCGCTGGCCGGTGGTGTCGCGGTGATGGGCGCGCCGGGCACGTTCACCGCGTTCAGCCGTCAGCGCGGTCTCGCGGAAGACGGTCGTTGCAAGGCTTTCGCAGCCGCCGCGGATGGCACTGGGTTCGCCGAGGGCGTCGGTGTCCTGGTGCTGGAACGGCTTTCCGACGCTGTCGCGAATGGACACACCGTGCTCGCGGTCGTTCGCGGCTCGGCGATCAACTCCGATGGCGCGTCGAATGGCCTTACCGCGCCTAACGGTCCGTCACAGCAGCGCGTAATCAAGCGCGCGCTGGCCGACGCTGGCCTGGGAGCGTCCGATGTGGACGCTGTCGAGGCGCACGGCACCGGCACCCGGCTCGGCGACCCGATCGAGGCGCAGGCGCTGCTCTCCGCCTACGGCCAGGACCGCGAGACGCCGCTGCTGCTCGGGTCGATCAAGTCGAACATCGGCCACACTCAGGCCGCGGCGGGCGTCGCGGGCGTGATCAAGATGGTCGAGGCCATGCGGCACGGCGTGCTGCCGAAGACGCTGCACGTGGACGAGCCGACGCCGCACGTCGACTGGACCGCGGGTGCCGTCGAACTGCTGACTGAACAGCGGGAATGGCCGGAGAGCGAACGTCCGCGCCGCGCTGGCGTTTCGTCGTTCGGCGTGAGCGGCACCAACGCGCACGTCATCATCGAGCAGGCCCCGGCCGTCGAAGCGGCGGAAACCACGAGTGACCAGCTTCCGATCGTGCCGCTCGTTGTGGCCGCGCGCAGCGAAGAAGCGTTGAAGGCGCAGGCTGCTGCGCTCGTGTCCACTGTGGAAAGCACCAACCTGACTGACCTCGGCTTCTCGCTCGCCACCACGCGGGCCGCGCACGACCAGCGCGCCGTGGTGGTCGCGGAGGACGTCGCCGGTGCTGTGCGCGGGTTGCAGGCGCTGGCCGCGGGGGAGCAGGACCCGAACGTCGTGCTCGGCGAGCGCACGCCGGGCAAGCTCGCGATGCTGTTCACCGGCCAGGGTTCGCAGCGCCTCGCGATGGGGCGTGAGCTGTACCTGGCGTACCCGAAGTTCGCTGAGGTCTTCGACGAGGCTGTCGACCACCTCGACGTCCAGATGGAGACTCCGCTGCGTGACGTTCTCTTCGGGGACGACGCCTCTGAGTTGAACGAAACGCAGTACACCCAGTGCGCGCTGTTCGCGGTCGAGGTCGCGTTGGCGCGGCTGCTCGAATCGTGGGGCGTGCGGCCGGACATCCTGCTCGGCCACTCGATCGGCGAGCTGGCCGCTGCGCACATCGCGGGTGTCTGGTCGCTGGCCGACGCGTCGTTGGTCGTCGCCGCTCGCGGACGGCTGATGCAGGCTTTGCCGGAAGGCGGTGCGATGGTCGCCATCGCGGCGACCGAGGACGAGGTCCAGCCGCTGCTCGGCGACCAGGTCAGCCTGGCCGCGGTGAACGGTCTGGCGTCGGTCGTCGTCTCCGGCGAGCGCGAAGCGGTGGAAGCCGTCGTGTCGGTGTTCCGCATGCAGGGCCGCAAGATCAGCGAACTGCGGGTGTCGCACGCGTTCCACTCGCCGCTGATGGAGCCGATGCTGGCCGAGTTCCGCGAGATCCTCGAGGTGGTCGACTACGCGGCCCCGGCGATCCCGGTCGTCTCGAACGTGACCGGACGGATCGCGACCGCCGAGGAACTCTGCTCGCCGGGGTACTGGCTGTGGCACGTTCGCCGCGCGGTGCGGTTCGCCGACGGAGTCCAAGCGCTGGTCGAAGCCGGCGTGACGACCGCGATCGAGGTCGGTCCGGACGCTGTGCTGTCCGCGATGGCAGCCGGCACGAGCGACGCCATCGCGTTCACCCCCGCGCAGCGCCGCGACCGGCCCGAGGCAGCCACCCTCGCGACCGCGCTCGGCCGCCTGCACACCCGGGGCGTCACGATCGACTGGACGGCGTTCTTCGGCTCGGCTCAAGTGGTCGACTTGCCGACGTATGCCTTCCAGCACAAGCACTACTGGCTCACCGCGCCGACCGGACACGGCGACGCGGCGGACTTCGGCCAGCTGGCGTCCGGGCACCCGCTGCTCGCCGCCGAGATCGGCTTGGCGGGCGACGACGGCCTGGTCCTCACCGGTCGCGTCGCGCTGAGGACGCACCCGTGGCTGGCGGACCACGCGATCGCGGGCACCCCGGTGCTGCCGGGCACCGCGTTCGTCGAGATGGCTTTGCACGCCGCCGCCCAGGTCGGTTACGGCGTGGTCGACGAGCTGACGCTGCAGGCCCCGCTCGCGCTGCCGGAGACCGGTGGTGTCGCGCTGCAGACGCTGGTCGGCCCGGATGTCGACGGCCGCCGCACTATCGAGTTCCACTCTCGCCCGGACCACGACGCCGACGCGGCCTGGACCCGGCACGCCGTCGGTGTCCTCGCTGCTGGCCCGGTGGTCGAGCCCGCGCCGCGAGGTGAATGGCCGCCCGCCGGTGCGGAGGTCGTGGCTACCTCGGAGCTGTACACCGAACTGGCCGAGCAGGGTTACGGCTACGGCCCGCTGTTCCAGGGTTTGCGCACTGCGTGGAAGCGCGATGACGTGGTGTTCGCCGAGGTCGCGCTGCCCGCGACCGGCCGTGACGCGGCGTTCGGCGTCCACCCGGCGCTGCTCGACGCCGTCCTGCACGCCACCGACTTCGCACCCGGCGAGGCGCGGGAGCCGGACGAGATCCGGCTGCCGTTCGCGTGGACCGGCGTGCGGCTGCACGCTTCCGGCGCGACCGAGGTCCGGGTGCGGATCACGTCCCCGGCCACCGGTGGCGTCTCGATCGACGTGACGGACGTGGCCGGTACGCCGGTGCTGTCCGTCGAGTCGTTCCGCTCGCGGCCGGTCCGCGAGGCCGACCTCGGCACCCAGGCGCGCGACCTGCTGTACACCGTCGAATGGACGCCGGTCACGGCTTCGGCCGAGCTGCCGGCGCTCGCTTCGCTGGGCTCGATCAGCGGGTTCGACGTGCCGGTGGTCGACTCGCTGGTGTCGCTGGTCGACGTGCCGGACGTCGTACTGCTGCCGGTTTCCGTGCCGGGCAAGAACATCGCAGCCGCTGCCAAGCAGACCGCGCACCGAGTGCGGACTGTGCTGCAGCAGTGGCTGGAAGCTGACCGCTACAGCTCGTCTCGCCTGGTCGTGCTGACGCGCGGCACTCTGGCCGACTCCGCTGTCCGCGGGCTGGTGCGTTCGGCGCAGGCCGAGCACCCCGGCCGTGTGGTCCTGGTGGAGGGCGCGGCCACCGCGGCGACCCTGGCCACCGCGCTCGGCTCGGGCGAGCCGGAGCTGCGGATCGACGGCGACACGGTCTCGGCCGGTCGGATGGTCCGGCTGGTGGCCGAAAGCGGGGAGCCGACCTGGCGCGCTGACGGAACTGTGCTGATCACCGGTGGTACCGGCGGTCTTGGGGCGCAGGTCGCGAAGCATCTCGTCACGAAGCACGGTGTCCGCAGCCTGCTGCTGCTCAGCCGTCGCGGTCTTAACGCGCCGGGCGCGGCCGAGCTGGTCGAAGAGCTGGCGGAGCTGGGCGCGACCGCGAAGGTGGTCGCCTCGGACGTCAGCAAGAAGCGTTCGCTGTCGGCGGCGATCAAGAAGGCTGAGCACCCGCTGTCCGCCGTCGTGCACACCGCCGGCGTGCTGGACAACGCGATGATCGGCTCGCTGACCGCCGAGCAGCTCGACGCAGTGCTGGCCCCGAAGCTCGACGCGGCGTGGGCGCTGCACGAGCTGACCGCCGAGCTGGACCTGTCGGCGTTCGTCCTGTTCTCCTCCTCGGCCGGTCTCGCCGACGGTGCCGGACAGGCGAACTACGCCGCTGGCAACACCTTCCTGGACGCACTCGCCGAGCACCGCCACGCCGCCGGCCTGCCCGCGACGTCGCTGGCCTGGGGCCTGTGGGCACCCGACGCCGGTCAGGCGATCGGCATGGGCGCGACACTGTCCGAAGTGGACCGCAACCGCATCACGCGGCTGGGGCTGGCTCCGCTGACCGTGTCGGAAAGCCTTGCCGCGCTTGACGCCGCGCTCGGCACCGGCGTTCCGGCGGTCGTGCCGACCCGGGTCGACCGGGCCGCACTGCGGTCGCGCGGCGAAGACGTTCCGGCCGTGCTGCGCGGGCTCGTGCCCGCCGGTCGTCGCCGGATCACGGTCGCCAGCGGGGAAGTGACGCCCGAGCAGCAGTTCGCCGAGCGGTTCGCGCACCTCGCCGAGGCCGACCGGGACCGCGCGCTGCTCGACCTGGTGCGCACACACGTCGCGGCCGTCCTCGGCCACGACAGCGCCGACGCGATCAGCCCGGCCCGTCCGTTCGGCGAGATCGGTTTCGACTCGCTCGCCGCGGTCGAGCTGCGCAACATCCTCGACTCGGTCACCGGCATGCGGCTGCCCGCGACGCTGGTGTTCGACTACCCGACGCCGCGCGCGCTCGCCGAATACCTGGCGTCGCGCTTGGCCGGGCTCGCCCCGACTCGCTCGATCACTCCGGTGACCACTGTGGACCCGGAGGAGCCGATCGCCATCGTCGGCATCGCCTGCCGTTACCCGGGTGGCGTCGCGACGCCGGAAGACCTGTGGCGGCTCGTGTCCGAGGGCGAGGAAGCGCTGTCCGGCTTCCCGGTCGACCGCGGCTGGAACGTCGACTCGCTGTACGACCCGGAGCCCGGCAAGCCCGGCCACTCCTACGTCAAGCACGGTGCCTTCCTGCACGACGCGGCTGAGTTCGACGCGGACTTCTTCGAGATCAGCCCGCGCGAAGCGGCGGCGATGGACCCGCAGCAGCGGCTGCTGCTGGAGGTGTCCTGGGAGGCGTTCGAACGGGCCGGAATCGACCCGGTTGCCTTGCGCGGCAGCGCGACCGGTGTGTTCGCCGGTGTGATGTATCACGACTGGGGCACCCGGCTCGGCACGGTTTCCGACGACATCGCGGGCTACCTCGGCAACGGCAGTCTCGCCAGTGTCGTGTCCGGTCGCGTTTCGTATGCGCTGGGTCTGGAGGGCCCGACGGTCACAGTGGACACTGCGTGCTCGTCGTCGCTGGTCGCGCTGCACTGGGCGGTGCAGGCGCTGCGTCGCGGCGAGTGCACGCTGGCGCTGGCCGGCGGTGTCACGGTGATGTCCACTCCGGACACTTTCATCGATTTCAGCCGTCAGCGCGGGCTTTCCGCCGACGGCCGGTGCAAGGCGTTCGCCGAAGCGGCGGACGGCACCGGCTGGGGTGAAGGCGCGGGCATGCTGCTCGTCGAGCGGCTGTCCGACGCTCGACGCAACGGTCACCCGGTGCTCGCGGTCCTCCGCGGCTCCGCGGTGAACCATGACGGCGCGTCGAACGGCCTTACCGCGCCGAACGGTCCTTCGCAGCAGCGGGTGATCGCCAAGGCGCTGGCCGACGCTGGGTTGCAGCCGTCCGAAGTGGACGCTGTCGAGGGTCACGGCACCGGCACCACGCTGGGCGACCCGATCGAGGCACAGGCGCTGCTGGCCACTTACGGCCAGGATCGCGAAGAGCCGCTGTGGCTCGGGTCGATCAAGTCGAACATCGGCCACACTCAGGCCGCGGCGGGTGTCGCGGGCATCATCAAGATGGTCATGGCGATGCAGCACGGCCAGTTGCCGCAGACGCTGCACGTCGACCGTCCGTCCACTGTGGTCGATTGGGAGACCGGCGCGGTCCGGCTGCTGACCGAAGCGCGGGACTGGGACGTCGACCGACCGCGCCGCGCCGCGGTGTCGTCGTTCGGCATCAGCGGCACGAACGCGCACGTCATCCTGGAACAGGCTCCGGCGATCCCGGTCGAGCGGCCTTCCGAGTCGCAGACGATCGTTCCGGTCGCGCTGTCCGGCCGGTCCGCCGCTGCGGTGCGCGGACAGGCGGCGCGGCTGCGTTCTTGGCTCGCTGAGGGCGTTTCCGTCGCGGAGATCGCACGTTCGCTGGCTGCGACGCGGTCCTCTCTGGAACACCGCGCCGTGCTCGTCGCCGAGACTGCGGCAGAACTCGCAGACGGCCTCGACGCGTTGGCTGGCGGGGACGCGCCGACGGGCCAGGTCGTGGACGGGAAGCTCGCCTTCTTGTTCTCCGGCCAGGGCGCGCAGCGCGTCGGCATGGGACGAGAGCTGTACGACGCGTACCCGGCCTTCGCGACGGCGTTCGACGCGGTGTGCGCGGCGATCGACCCGCTGGTGGACGTTCCGTTGCGGGACGTCGTGTTCGGCACCACCGAACTCGCCGACCGCGGCCTGCTCGACCAGACGCAGTACACGCAGACCGGGCTTTTCGCGGTCGAGGTCGCGCTGTACCGGCTCGCCGAGTCGTGGGGTTTCCGGCCCGACGCGCTCGCCGGGCACTCGATCGGTGAGCTGTCCGCGGCCCACGTCGCAGGCGTGCTTTCCCTTGAGGACGCAGCGAAACTGGTCGCCGCGCGCGGCCGGTTGATGGGGGCGCTGAACGACCGGCGCGGCGCGATGGTTTCGTTCTCCACGACCGAAGACGCGGTCCGCGAACTGCTGCACGGCCACGAGGACGCGGTCAGCATCGCAGCGGTGAACGGCCCGGCCGCCGTGGTGATCTCGGGTGACGCGGACGTCGTTGCCGAAATCGAGCGGGCTGCTGGCGATGTCCAAACGCGACGGTTGCGCGTGAGTCACGCGTTCCACTCGCCGCTGATGACGCCGATGCTCGACGAGTTCCGAGAGATCGCCGCCGGGCTTTCGTATGCGGCACCGAAGATCCCGATTGTCTCGACGGTCACTGGGAAACTCGCCACCGACGACGAGCTGCGTTCGCCGGAGTACTGGGTCACCCACGTCCGCGAGACGGTCCGGTTCGGCGCTGCGGTCACGACCCTGGCCGAGAGCGGCGTCCAGACGTTCCTGGAGATCGGCCCGGACAGCGTGCTGTCCGCGCTCGGCCCGCAGAGTGTCGACGCGGAGTTCGTCCCGTTTGGACGGCGCGACCAGGACGAGGTGCGCACCGCGCTCACCGCGGCCGGTCGTCTGCACGTCCGTGGCGCGGTCAAGCTCGGTCCGCTGCTCGGCGACGGTCCGGTCCGGCTCGACCTGCCGACGTATGCCTTCCAGCACAAGCGTTACTGGCTCGACGCGACTCCTTCCGGCGATGTCACTTCGGTCGGCCAGCAGCCGCTGGCGCACCCGATGCTGGGCGCAGTTGTGGCACTGTCCGGTTCGGACACCACTGTCCTCACTGGACGGTTGTCCGCTTCGTCGGTGCCCTGGGTCGCCGACCACGTGGTGAAGGGCGCGATCCTGGTGCCCGGAACCGGGTTCGTCGAACTGGCCGTCGCGGCTGGCGACCAGGTGGGCCACCCGGTGGTGGAGGAGCTGACGCTGCAAGCGCCGCTGATCCTGTCGCCGGACGGCGCGGTCGCGTTGCAGGTCGTGGTCGGCCCCGCGAACGGGGACCGGCGTCCGGTCACCGTGTTCTCCCGCCCGGTCGAATCGGACGGCGACTGGACCCAGCACGCGCTGGGCACGCTGTCCGCGACTGCTCGGCCGGAACCCGCTGGCCTCACCGAATGGCCGCCGGCGGGCGCGACCCCGATCCCGGTCGAGGGCGCCTACGATCGGCTCAACGAGCGTGGCTACGGCTACGGTCCGGCGTTCCAGGGGCTCACGGCCGCGTGGCGCCGGGGCAACGAGGTGTTCGCCGAGGTCGCACTGCCGGAACCGGCCGCGTCCACGGCGGGTTCCTATGGCCTGCACCCGGCGTTGCTCGACACCGCGATGCACGCTGACCTGCTTGGCGACCCGAGCGGTTCGACGCTGCTGCCGTTCGTGTGGAACGGCGTCGCGCTGCACGCGGTCGGCGCTTCGGTGCTGCGGGTACGGATCGTGCGGCTGGACGGCGACGAGCTGTCCTCGATCGAGGTCGCGGACGGCGAGGGCAACCCGGTCGCGTCGGTCGAGTCGCTGGTCTCGCGGCCGGTGCGGACCGAACTGACCGCGCAGCCTGACGCCACGGACGGCTCACTGCTCAAGATCGGCTGGCAGTCCGTGCCGGTCCCGGCCGCGGAGCCGGGCGGCGTGGTCGCGGTCGGCCGTGGCCGGATCGGCGTGGCCGCCACCTACAGCGGGTTCGCAGACCTGCTCGGTGCGGTGGACCGCGGCGAGCCGGTGCCGGGCCTCGTGACGCTCTCGGTGCCTGCCGCGGACGGCGCGGTGCCGGAGGCGGCACGGGCCAACGTGACCTGGCTGCTCGCCGAGATCCAGGCGTGGCTGGCCGAATCGCGCCTGACCGACACGAAGCTCGCCATCGTCACGCAAGCGGCGGTTCCGGCCGGTGGGTCCACTGTGGATGTCACGCAGGGTCTGCTGTGGGGCCTCGCCCGGGCGGCGCAAGCCGAACACCCCGGACGCGTGTTCCTGATCGATGCGGACACGGAGACAAAGGTCGAGACGATCGCCGCGGTGGTCGCCTCGGGCGAGCCGGAGTCGGCGATCCGCGCCGGTGCGGTGCTCGCTCCGCGCTACACCCGCACCGAATCGACCGGCACCGCCTCGTGGGACGGCACGGTCCTGATCACCGGCGGCACCGGCGGTCTCGGCAGCTTGCTGGCGCGTTACCTGGTCGCCGAGCACGGCGTGCAGAGCCTGGTGCTCACCAGCCGCCGCGGTCTTGACGCCCCAGGTGCCGCGCAGCTGGTCGAGGAGCTGACTGATCTGGGCGCGACGGTCCAGGTAGCGGCTTGCGACGTCGCCGACCGCGAGGCGGTTGAACAGCTGATCAACGGCCTGCCGAACCTCGGCGCGGTGGTGCACGCCGCCGGTACCGCCGACAGCGGCGTCTTCGACTCCCTCACCGCAGAGCAGCTTGACGCGGTGCTGCGGCCGAAGGTCGACGCGGCCTGGCACCTGCACGAGCTGACCGCCAACCGGCAGCTGTCCGCGTTCGTCATGTTCTCCTCCGCGGGCGGCCAGGTGCTCCCCGCCGGGCAGGCGAACTACGCGGCTGCCAACGCGTTCCTCGACGGGCTCGCCGAACACCGGCGCGCAGCCGGACTTCCGGCAACCGCGCTGGCGTGGGGCTTGTGGGCAGAGAACACCGGACTCGGCGGCGACCTCGCGGAAGCCGACCTCGCCCGGATGGCCCGCCTGGGCCTGCCCGCAGTGACCGCCGAGCAGGGCCTGGCCCTGTTCGACGCCGCCGTGGCCACCGAAGACGCGGTCATCGCGCCGCTTCGCGTGGACGTCCCGGCGCTGCGAGCACGCACCGACGAACTGCCCGCGCTGCTGCGTGGTTTCGTGCCGCCGAAGGCACGCCGCGTGGCGAAGGCGGCCAAGGCGGCGGACAACGCGCTCGCCGACGAACTGGCCGCGCTGGTCGAAAGCGAACGGGACCGGGTGCTGCTCGACCTCGTCCGCACGCAGGTGGCCACGGTGCTCGGCTACGCGGACAAGTCCGAAGTGGACGGAACACGGGCGTTCAAGGAGCTGGGCTTCGACTCGCTGGCCGCGGTCGAACTCCGCAACCTCCTCGGCACCGCGACCGGCCTGACGCTGCCCGCGACGCTGATCTTCGACCACCCGACCGCCAAGGCCGTCGCGGACTTCGTGAAGGGCAAACTGCTCGGCGCGGTCGCGAAGACCCCGGCGACGACCGCCCGGACGAACGCGTCGATGCAGGAACCGATCGCGATCGTCGGCATGGCCTGCCGCTACCCCGGCGGCGTCCGGTCGCCGGAGGACCTGTGGCGGCTGCTGGTCGACGAGGTCGACGCGGTGTCCGGCTTCCCGACCAACCGCGGCTGGGACACCGAGGGCATCTACGACCCGGAACGCGGCAAACGCGGCAAGACCTACGCCAACCAGGGCGGCTTCCTGCACGACGCGGCGGAGTTCGACCCGGCGTTCTTCGGCATCGGCCCGCGCGAGGCGATGGCGATGGACCCGCAGCAGCGGCTCCTGCTGGAGACCGCGTGGGAGGCCATCGAGCGTGCCGGGATCGACCCGACCGTGCTGCGCGGCAGCCTGACCGGCGTCTTCACCGGCGCGATGTACGACGACTACGGCAGCCGCGCCCCGGGCGCTCCGGCCGACGTCGCCGCCTACATCCCGAACGGCAGCTCCGGCGCGGTCGTCTCCGGCCGGATCTCCTACCTGCTCGGCCTTGAGGGCCCGAGCATGACGGTGGACACCGCGTGCTCGTCCTCGCTGGTCACGCTGCACCTCGCGGTGCAGGCGCTGCGGGCGGGGGAGTGCGGGCTGGCGCTCGCCGGCGGTGTCACGGTGCTGTCGCAGTCGGATCTGTTCGTCGACTCCAGCCGTCAGGGCGTGCTTTCGCCCAACGGCCGGTCGAAGTCGTTCTCCGCGGCTTCCGATGGCGTCGGCTGGGCCGAGGGTGCAGGTCTGCTTCTGCTGGAGCGGCTGTCCGACGCGCAGCGCAACGGGCACGAAGTGCTCGCGGTGGTCCGGTCGAGCGCGGTCAACCAGGACGGTGCGTCCAACGGTCTCACCGCCCCGAACGGTCCGTCGCAGGAACGCGTGATCCACGCGGCCCTCGCCGCCGGTGGGCTGAAGCCGTCCGATGTGGACGCTGTGGAGGCACATGGCTCGGGCACCAAGCTCGGCGACCCGATCGAGGCGCAGGCGCTGCTGGCCACCTACGGCCAGGACCGCGACCGGCCGCTGTACCTGGGTTCGGTGAAGTCGAACATCGGCCACGCGCAGGCTTCCGGTGGTGCCGCTGGCGTGATGAAGGTCGTGCAAGCGTTGCGGCACAACATGTTGCCGAAGACGCTGCACGTCGACGCGCCGTCGCCGGTAGTCGACTGGACCACGGGCGACATCGAACTGCTCACCGAGCCGCGGCCGTGGGTGCGCAACGGTCACCCGCGTCGCGCTGGCGTCTCGTCCTTCGGCATCAGCGGCACCAACGCGCACATCATCATCGAGGAGGCACCGCCCGCCCCGGCGACCGAAATCCGGCGCACCGCACCGGAGCTCCCGGCAATCCCGCTTCCGCTCGCCGGTTCGGTCGCGTCGGCACTCGCCGACCAGGCCGCCCGGCTGGCCGCGCACCTGCGAGCCAACCCGGACGTCAGCCTGACCGACATCGGCTACTCGCTCGCCACCGGTCGCGCAGCGCTCGACCACCGCGCGGTGGTCCTGGCGGCCGACCGCGAAGCGGCGCTGAAGGCGCTCGACGGACTGGCCGACGGCCGGACCCCGGCGGGCACCGTGGCTGGCACGGTCAGCGCGGCGGACCTGACAGCGTTCCTGTTCACCGGACAGGGCGCGCAGCAGCCGGGCATGGGACGCGGGCTGTACGAGGCGTTCCCGGCCTTCGCCGGAGCGTTCGACGAGATCTGCGGACTCTTCGACGCCGAGCTGGACACCCCGCTCAAACAGGTGATCTGGGAAGATTCGCCGCTGCTCAACCAGACCGCGTACACGCAATGCGCGCTGTTCGCGATCGAGGTCGCGCTGTACCGGCTGGTCCAATCCTGGGGCGTCACGCCGGATTACGTCGCCGGGCACTCGATCGGCGAACTGGCCGCGGCGCACGTCTCCGGAGTGTTCTCGCTGGCCGACGCCTGCTCGCTGGTCGCCGCTCGCGGCCGGCTCATGCAGGCACTGCCGACTGGGGGCGCGATGGCGGCGATCGCCGCGACCGAGGACGAGGTGCGAGCCTCGCTGCCTGACGGGGTGGACATCGCCGCGGTGAACGGGCCGCGGTCGGTGGTCATCTCCGGTCCGGAAGAGGCGGTCGTCGCTGCCATGGCGACCTTCGCCGACGCTGGTCGCCGGACGAAGCAGCTGGTGGTGTCGCACGCGTTCCACTCCTCGCTGATGGAGCCGATGCTGGCCGAGTTCGCGGTGGCGGCAGAGAAGCTGACCTACTCCGCGCCGTCGATCCCGGTGGTGTCGAACGTGACCGGCAAGATCGCCACCGCTGCCGAGCTGTGCTCGCCGCAGTACTGGGTGGGCCACGTGCGGGAGGCCGTCCGATTCGCCGACGGCGTCACCACGCTGCTCGGTGCAGGCGTGACCCGGTTCGTGGAGCTGGGGCCGGACGCGGTGCTCACCGGGATGGCGCGCGAATGCGACACCGCGGTGGCCGACCGGCCGGACCGGGTCGTCCAGGTGCCCGCGATGCGGCGCGGCCGGGCCGAGGTGCCGACCGTGTTCACCGCGCTGGCGACGCTGTTCTCCCGAGGCACGAAGATCGATTGGAAGGCGCTGTTCGCCGGTCAGGGCGCGTCCACTGTGGACTTGCCGACCTACGCGTTCCAGAACAAGTCGTACTGGCTCGACGCGACGAAGCCGACCGGAGACGTCAGCACTTTGGGCGCGCAGTCCGCCGGACACCCGCTGCTGGGTGCGCTGGTCGAACTGCCCGACGGCGGTGCGGTGCTGACCGGACGGCTGTCGGTCGCGACGCAGCCGTGGCTGGCCGACCACGTGGTGATGGGGCGGACGATGCTGCCCGGCACCGCGTACGTCGAGCTAGCAGTGCACGCTGGTGACCAGCTCGGGTGCAACCTCCTGGAGGAGCTGACCCAGCAGGCACCGCTGTTGCTGCCGGAAGACGGGGTCGACCTGCGCGTGGTCATCAGCGCGCCGGACGCCAGTGGACGCAGGGAGCTGTCGGTGCACTCGCGGACCGAGGCGGGCTGGGTCCAGCACGCTGCGGGCACGCTGGCCAACGGTGCGGCTGAGGAATTCTCGCTCAGCGAGTGGCCGCCGTCTGGTGCGGAATCCGTTGACCTGACCGGGTTGTACGACGACCTGGCCGGGCTCGGCTTCGGCTACGGGCCGACGTTCCGCAACCTGCGGGCGGTCTGGCTCCGCGAAGGCGAGGTGTACGCGGAGGTCGCGCTGCCGGAAGGCACCGCGGCGAACGAATTCGGCCTGCACCCGGGCCTGCTCGACTCGGCACTCGGCGCGACGGACTTCCTGATCCCGGGCGGTCCGAAGGCGCTGACCGAGACGACCATCCCGTTCGCGTGGAACTCGGTGTCGCTGCGGGCCGGCGGCGCGACCGCGCTGCGGGTGCGGGTCCGGAAGACCGACAGCGGTTCGTCGCTCGACTTGGCCGACGCCTCTGGTGCACCGGTGGCTCAGATTGCCTCGCTGGTCACGCGGCCGGTGTCGGAAGGCCAGCTCGGCGCGAAGGTGCCGGACTCGCTGTACCGGATCGAATGGCAGCCCGCTTCGGGCGTGCGGCTGGTGCCCTCGCTGGACGGCTGGGCCGTGCTCGGTACCGACGACCTCGGTCTCGGCGTGCCTCTCTGCGCTGAGCCGGTGTCTGCCGAGGTCCTGGTGCTGCCGATTGGTTCCGGTTCCGGTTCGGTTCCCTCGCAGGTTCATCAAGTCGTGCAGGAAACGTTGCGGCACTTGCAGAATTGGCTTTCGGTCGGGGACGGCAAGCTGGTCGTGGTCACTCGCGACGAGCTGGCGCAGGCTCCGGTCTGGGGTCTGGTGCGGGCCGCGCAGGCGGAGAACCCGGGCCGGATCCAGGTCGTGGACCTCGACGGTTCGCCCGCGTCGGCTCGGGCACTGCCTGCGGTCGTCGCATCCGGGGAACCGGAAGCGCGGGTGCGCGACGGAGAGGTGCGCGTGCCGAGGCTGACTCGGGTCACCGAGGTCGGCGAGACGGTCGAATGGGACCCGGACGGCACGGTGCTGATCACCGGAGGCGCTGGCCTGCTCGGCGGGCTCCTGGCCCGGCACCTGGTCGCTCGCGGTGCCCGTGACCTGGTCCTGACCAGCCGTCGCGGAATCGACGCAGCCGGGGCGCGGGAACTGGTCGACGAACTGGCCGGCGAGGGCGCAAAGGTGACAGTCGCCGCGTGCGACGTCACCGACCGGGACGAGTTGGCGAAGCTGCTCGACACGCTGCCGCGGCTGACCGCCGTGGTGCACGCGGCCGGACAGATGGACAGCGCGGTGCTGAGCGCTTTGACGCCGGAACAGGTCGAGAACGTGTTGCGGCCCAAGGTCGACGCGGCCTGGAACCTGCACGAACTGACAGCTACCCGGGAACTGGCGGCGTTCGTCCTCTACTCCTCGGCGGGCGGCTTGCTGCTCGCGGCGGGACAGGCGAACTACGCGGCCGGGAACGTGTTCCTCGACGCGCTGGCCGAGCACCGCTCTTCGCTCGGTCTCCCGGCGACCTCGCTCGCGTGGGGTCCGTGGGAAGGCACCGATGGCGAGGTTGACCTGGCGCACATCGCCCGGTCCGGCGTCGCGGAGCTGTCCGCGGCCGAAGGGCTGGAGCTGTTCGACGCTGCTCTGTCGTCTTCCTCGGCAGCTTTGGTGCCGGTGAAGCTCGACCTCAAGGATGCCGACCGCGCTTCGGCTCTGCTCAAGGGGCTCGTCACTGCTGTGCCGCGACGGGCAGCGGTCACCGCGTCGGCAGCGCCGGAAGCCGGGTTCGCCGACAAGCTCGCCACGCTCCCGGCGGACGAGCGGGACTCGGCGGCGCTGAACCTGGTGTGCGAGCACACGGCAGCAGTCCTCGGCTACGACGACGCGTCGGCGGTGGGGGTCGAAAAGGGCTTCACCGACCTCGGCATCGACTCGCTCGCCGCGCTGGAGCTGCGCAACCGGCTCGGCGCCGCGACCGGGCTGCGCTTGCCCGCGACGCTGATCTTCGACTACCCGAGCCCGCTCCCGCTGGCCCGGCACCTGCTGACCGAACTGGCTCCTGCTGCTTCGGAGGAAGCGGTCGAGGAATTGAACGGCACCGACGACGCGGCGGCTGCGGTCGCCTCGATGGACCTGGCCGACCTGGTCCGCTCCGCGATGGGCGGCACCGACGAACGGGGTGAATCCCAGTGACCGACAAGTCCGCTCCTTCGACCGAGCAGATCGTCGCCGCGCTGCGGCAGTCCATGACGGACAACGAACGGCTCCGTGCGGACAACCAGCGGCTGGCCGCCCGGCAGTCCGAGCCGATCGCCATCATCGGCATGGGCTGCCGGTACCCCGGCGGGGTCGCCACGCCCGCGCAGCTGTGGGACCTGGTGGCCGGCGGCGTCGACGCGATCGGCGAATTCCCGGCCGACCGCGGCTGGGACACCGCCGCCCTGCACGACCCGACCGGCACCCGGCCCGGCACGACCTACTCGAACGAAGGCGGCTTCCTGTACGACGCCGCCGATTTCGAGCCGGAATTCTTCGGCATCTCGCCGCGCGAGGCGGTCACGCTGGACCCGCAGCAGCGGTTGCTGCTCGAAACCGCGTGGGAAGCCGTCGAGCGCGCCGGGATCGTGCCGTCGACCCTGCGGGGCAGTGCTACCGGGGTGTTCACCGGCGTCATGTACCACGACTACGGCGCGGGCAGCAGCGACGGCAGCCTGATCTCCGGCCGCGTCTCGTACACGCTCGGCCTCGAAGGCCCGTCGGTGTCGGTGGACACCGCCTGCTCGTCCTCGCTGGTCGCGATGCACCTTGCCGCGCAAGCACTTCGGCGCGGGGAATGCTCGCTGGCCTTGGCGGGCGGGGTGACGGTGATGGTCACGCCGGACATGTTCGTGTACTTCAGCGAACAGCACGGCCTGTCGTCGGACGGTCGCTGCAAGGCCTTCGGCAGCGGTGCGGACGGCGTCGGCTGTTCCGAAGGTGCCGGAATGCTTTTGCTGGAACGGCTTTCCGATGCTCGGCGCAACGGGCACCACGTGCTCGCGGTGCTGCGGGGCAGCGCAGTGAATTCGGACGGCGCTTCGAGCGGGATCACTGTGCCCAACGGCCCCGCTCAGCAGCGGGTGATCCGGGCGGCTTTGGCGGATGCCTCGCTGGAACTGTCCGATGTGGACGCGGTAGAGGCGCACGGGACCGGCACCAAGCTCGGAGATCCGATCGAGGCTCAAGCGTTGATCTCCACCTACGGCAAGGTCGCCACTCCTTCGCGGCCGTTGTATGTCGGTTCTTTCAAGTCGAACGTCGGGCACACCCAGGCCGCTGCCGGGGTCGGCGGGGTGATCAAGATGGTCGAGGCTCTCCGGCGGGGTGTGCTGCCGCCGACGCTGCACGCGGACGAGCCTTCGCCGCACGTCGACTGGGCGGACGGCACTGTCGCGCTGCTGAACGAATCGACGCCTTGGCCGTCGACCGGCCGTCCTCGGCGGGCCGCGGTGTCGTCGTTCGGCATCAGCGGTACGAACGCGCATGTGATTGTCGAGCAAGGCGATCCGGTTCCTTCTCCTTCTCCTTCGGCTGGGCCGGTTACCTGGCTGGTCTCGGCTTCCTCTCCGGAGGCCTTGCGGGCGCAGGCTGGTCAACTGGCTGGGTTCGCGGCTTCGGGTCTTCTTGCTTCGGGTTCTGCAGCTTCAGGTTCTGCTGTGTCGGACTCCGCCGCTTCGGGCTCGGCTGTTTCGGGTCCCTCCGCTTCGGATTCGGCTTTTTCGGGCTCCGCCGCGGATATCGGGCTTTCCCTTGCCACTACGCGAACCCTCGGCGAGCATCGGGCCGGAGTAGTGGCTACCGATCGGGAAGCCGCCGCGCGGGCTCTCGGAGATTATGCAGCAGGCCGAGCCTCCTCCGCGGTGGTCGAAGGCGTGGCTTCTGCTCGACGGACGGCGTTTCTCTTTACTGGCCAAGGCGCCCAGCGAGCTGGCATGGGCCTGAACCTAGTTGCTGCGTACCCCGTCTTCGCCGCTGCCCTGGACGAGGTCGCTGCCGCTCTGGACCTCGACGTTCCCCTGCATTCCCTGCTCGCCGACGCCGACCGGCTCGACCAGACCGGCTACACCCAGCCCGCCCTGTTCGCGATCGAAGTCTCCCTGTACCGGCTCCTGGAGTCCTGGGGCGTCCGGCCTTCTTACCTGCTGGGCCACTCCGTCGGAGAAATCGCCGCCGCACACGTCGCCGGGGTTCTTTCCCTTGCCGACGCCGGAAAACTGGTAGTCGCCCGGGCTCGGTTGATGCAAGCTTTGCCCGCTGGCGGCGCGATGGTGGCGGTGCAAGCTACCGAAGACGAGGTCCTCCCGCTACTAACCGATGGTGTAGGAATCGCTGCGGTGAACGGGCCTCGGTCGGTGGTATTGTCGGGTGCAGAAGAAGAAGTACTTGCGGTTGCTGGGAAATTTACTCGAACTTCGCGGTTGCGGGTTTCGCACGCGTTCCACTCGCCGCTCATGGACCCGATGCTGGACGAGTTCGCCGCGGTGGCGCGCACGCTGACGTACTCCGCCCCTTCGGTGTCCATTGTGTCCACAGTGGAACTTTCGGCGAATGTGGCGACGCCGGACTACTGGGTGCGCCAGGTCCGTTCAGCAGTGCGATTCGCCGACGGCGTGCGAACGCTGGCCGAAGCCGGGGTGGACACGTTCGTCGAGGTCGGGCCGAGCGCGGTGCTGACGGCGATGGGCCAGAGCTGCGCTGAGAGTGCTGTGGTGGGTGGGGCGGGAGGGGAGGGCGGGCCCGCCGGAGGTACCGCCAGCGCAAACGCCATCAGTGTCGCCACCGGTGCCGCCGGTGCCACCACTGTCAGCGCCGACATCGCCACCGCCAGCACTAGCGCCATCGGCACCGCCAGCGCCGACACCGCCAGCACCGCACTCGCCAACGCCGCCTTCGTCCCTGTCCTGCGCAAGGACCGAGCCGAAGCAGAGTCGGCCGCCGCCGCGGTCGCGACCCTGTTCGCGCTCGGCGGGACGGTCGACTGGGACGCGTTCTACGCCGACGCGCACGTGGTCGAGCTGCCGACCTATGCCTTCCAGCGCAAGCGTTACTGGCTGGATAACCCGACCGGCGCGCGGGCTCGCGGCGTCGCCGAGGTCGGCCAACGCGAAGCCGGGCACCCGCTGCTCGGCGCGGTAGTCGGCAATGCGGACTCCGGCGGCGTCGTCCTCACCGGACGGCTGTCGCTGGCCGCGCAGCCGTGGCTGGCCGACCACGTCGTCCAGGGCAACGCGCTGTTCCCCGGCACGGCGTTCGTCGAACTGGCCGTGCGGGCAGGCGACGAGGTCGGCTGCGGACGGGTCGACGAACTCACCCTGGCCGCGCCGCTGATCCTGCCGAAGCAGGGCGCGGTCCGGCTGCAGGTGACCGTCGCCGCCGAGGAAGACGACGGGACTCGAGCGCTGGGGATCTTCTCCCAGACCGAGGACGCTGACGACTGGGTCCAGCACGGCAGCGGCCGGCTCTCCCCAGCCGGTTCGCCGTCCGCGGCGGCCGCGGAATGGCCGCCCGCCGGAGCCACGGAGATCGACGTGACCTCGCGGTACGACGAGCTGGCCGCGCAAGGCTTCGACTACGGCCCGGTCTTCGCCGGTCTGCGTCGAGCCTGGCAGGCGGGCGACGTGCTGGCCGCCGAGGTCGCGCTGCCCGAGCACGCGGACGGCAGCGCGTTCGGCCTGCACCCCGCGCTGCTGGACGCTGCCCTGCACACAATCGGCCTCGCCGGGCCGACCGAGGACAAACCAGTCCTGCCGTTCGCGTGGTCCGGAGTCTCGCTTTACGCCGGAGGCGCGGCGAATCTGCGCGTACTGATCTCGTCGGACGTCGAGAACACCGTCTCGCTCACCGCGACGGATGCGTCCGGCGCACCCGTGCTGCGCGTCGATTCGCTTGCGCTGCGCCCCATCGCGGACGACGCGTTCGCCACCGCCGCACGCTCGGCAGTGGACGATTCGCTCTTCCGCGTCGACTGGATCCCCTGGCAGGGCGACGACGTCACCGCCGTAACCACCGCAATCCTGGGCCACGACCCCTTCGGCCTCGACGGTGAGTCCTATGTGGACCTGGCCGCGCTGCTGGAGTCGATCCGCAACGGCGCGTTGGTCCCGGACGTCGTGTACGTGCCTTTCGCGGCCCCGGAATCCGCCACCCCAGAAGGCGCACGCGCAGCCGTCCATCAGCTCCTTTCCCTGTCCCAAGCCTGGGTTGCCGAGGATGTACTGGCCGCTTCGCGTTTGGTGGTCGTCGCCTCTGGCGCGATCGCCACTCGCCCTGACGAAGGAGCACCGGACCTCACACACGCGGCACTGTGGGGCGTGATCCGCACCGCGCAACTCGAGTATCCCGACCGGTTCATGGTGGTAGACCTCGACAACGGCCCACTCCCGATCGGCTCGGTCCTCGGCGCGATGTACGCCGACGAACCCGGCGTCGCAGTCCGCGACGGCGCGGTTCTAGTCCACCGGCTGGCAAAGTACGTCCCCTCCGGCACCGTCGCCTTCGACCCGGACGGCACCGTCCTCGTCACCGGCGGCACCGGCGTGCTCGGCCAGTTGATCGCCCGGCACCTGGTCACTGAACACGGCGTCCGCCACCTGCTCATCACGAGCCGCCGCGGTCCCGCCGCACCAGGAGCCGACGAGTTCGCCGCCTCCCTGGCCGAACTGGGCGCCTCAGTCTCGTTGGTGGCCTGCGACTTGTCCTCCCGGGACGCAGCCGCCGGTTTGCTCGCCGAGGTCCCGTCCGATCACCCGCTCACCGCGGTAATCCACACCGCCGGTGTCGTCGACGACGGTGTACTCCTGTCGCTGACCCCGGAACGGATGGACGCCGTACTCCGCCCCAAGGTCGACGCCGCGTGGCACCTGCATGAACTGACCGCGTCCATGGACCTGGCCGCCTTCGTGCTGTACTCGTCGGCAGGCGGAACCCTCGGTGCCGCAGGCCAAGCCAACTACTCGGCGGCAAACGTCTTCCTGGACGCCCTTGCGCACCACCGTGCCGCGCAAGGTTTGCCCGCCGTTTCGCTGGCCTGGGGCCTGTGGTCGGAAGGCGGCATGTCGGGCGACCTGGCCGACACCGACCTGATCCGTATGGCCAGGTCCGGCGTCTTCGGCCTGTCCTTCGCCGACGGCCTGGAACTGTTCGACGCGACAGCAGCCGCCGGTCAGCCGTCGCTGGTTCCGGTACGGCTGGACATGTCCGGCCTCCGCGCCGACGCCCACAGTGTCCCCGCGATGCTGCGCGGCTTGGTCCGAGGCCGCCGCCGCGTCGAGGTCGTCGACGATTCCTGGAACCAAGTGCTGCGCCTGTCCGGTGCCGAACGAGTCCGGGCCGCCGTCGACCTGGTCTGCGGCACCGCTGCGGTCGTCCTAGGCCACGAACGACGGGACGCAGTAGACCCGCGAAAGGGCTTCATCGAACTGGGCTTCGACTCGCTCACCGCGATCGAACTGCGCAACCGCCTGGACGTCCTCACCGGAATGCGCCTGCCCGCGACGCTGATCTTCGACTACCCGTCCGTGCAGGTCCTGGGAGAACATCTCGTCGCGGACGGTGCCCCGTCCGCCGTCGACGTGCAACTGGATGCGCTGGAAAACGTCGTGCGAGGCCTGGAACCAGACGAGGTCTCCGGAGTCGTGACGCGGTTGAAAGCAGTGCTGGCGTCGCTGGTCCCGGACGAGGAAGTGGAAGGAGCCAGCGCCGACGAGTTGTTCGCGCTGCTGGACGAGGAGCTGGAAGCCAGGTAAACGCCTTGGGGCCGCCCAAATCCGTCGGGCGGCCCCACCGCTATTTGGTCTCGACCCACCTGGGCAAGTCCCGCGCGACCTCCTCCGGCGACGGCATCCGCGCGATCTCCTCCGCGATCGCCCGAGCCGCATCGCGGTGCTCACTGTGCCGTGGCATCAGCTTCCGTGCGCTCTCAGCAACACTGTCCGCACTCAGTTCTCCGGGAAGAATGCGCAACGCAGCTCCCGCAGCGCTGAGTGCTTCGGCATTGGCGAACTGGTCCGCTCCCTGAGGAAGAACCAGTTGCGGCACCCCGACAGCGAGCGCGCCGAGCGTCGTACCGCTGCCGCCGTGATGCACGACCGCATCGACGTATGGCAACAGCTCAGCCTGCGCGACCCAACTCCGGACCGTGGCATTCTTCGGTACCGCACCGAGCTGGATTTTCCCCGCCGCGACCACCACGTCGACCTCAAGCGCCGACAAGCCTTCGATGGCTGTGGCGAGCACCTCCGCCGTGCCGAACGCGGTGCCGAGCGTGAGGTAAATCAGCGGTCGCGAAGCCCTCTCGACGTGCCACTCCGGCAGCGCCGGTTCGGAATAGGCGACCGGTCGTAGCTCGATCCGCTCAGCTGTCGCGAGAAAGCCCTTGTCCTGCAAAGACGGCGGACAGATGTCGAGATGCGGCAAATCCGGAGCGGGCCGCTCCAGCCCGATCCCGTCGGGAAACATGCGGCCGAACCCGTGCCAGAGACTGGGAATCCCGGCCCGCTCCGCCGCCACGGCCGGGCCCAGCTGCCCCCATTCGTGGATGACGAGGTCGGGGCGCAACCGGGCCAGGTCGGGCTCGAGGTCCTCGGCGTAGATCTCGTAGAACGAATCCGCCGGCCGGAAGGGGCGCAATCCGTTGCGCTGCAAAGGCGCGTGGACGTTCTCCCCAGCAGCGAAATGCACCTCGTGCCCCGCCTCCCGAACGGCGACCGCGAGCGGGATGAGCGGGTAGGTATGACCGACCGACGCGAGGCTGGTGAAGAGCACGCGCACTGCTGACCGGCTCCTTTCTCGACCAGCTGGGCCGATATTTTTGGATGTTATCGTCAGATGTCTTGAACATCTGAGACGAGAGTAGCCTGCTCGCGGTAAGTGCGGCAACGGTGGGGCGCTCGGCTCCCGTTGGCTCCCGTCGCGGGCTGAGCACGGCGCGGCCCCCGGTAGCTCCGCGACCGATGCACTGCCGTCTTAACTCGCTTCCGCAGCCGAGTTTCCGGTGGCGTGCGCCAAGTCCAGCCATTCCCCGACGGGCAACACGCGTGCGCGCCGTCCGGCATGCGCGCGGAACTCGGCCTCAGGGTTGGAAACCTCGACGTAGCCCGCGATCTTCTCCGGCTGCTCAGCCTCGTAGTGCATCGGCACCGCGTACCTGGCGTCCAGGATCTCCGCGGCCACGGCGGCCTGTCTTGGATCCATCGCGGCGGGCAGCGGGCTCGGCGGCTGGAGGTGCGGTGCGTCGACCACTGCGCCGTTGGCGGGGAGAAACGCCGCGTCGAACGGGCTGAAGCGGCGGGCGATGAGCCACCAGTAGCCGTGGAACATCGTGTCGCCGCCGTGGAAAACCCGTTGCCCGTCGGCTTCGACGACCCAGTTCAGCTGTGGGTCGCCCAGTCCGTCGACGGCGGGGACCGCGGTGATGCGGAACGGTCCGATTTCTCGGGTGGACCAGGGTTTTACGACTTCGACGGCCAGCTGATGCTCGGCCAACTCGCGTTCGGCGGACAGTGTGGTCACGTTGTCCACCTCGTCGCCGTGGCCGGGTGCTGGCCGGAGCACTGGCGCTCCCGGTTCCAGCACGTTGGCGAGCGCGGCAGCGTCGGTGTGGTCGCGGTGCAGGTGGGTGACCAGCCCGGCGGTGGCTTTCCCGCTCGCCGCTGCGAGTCCGTTGCTGGACTTCCATTCCGTGAACAGCGGTGAGAGGTCCTGGACGTAGTCGATCACCAGGCGTTCGTTGCTCGCCTCGATCTCCACTCCGGCCCAGCCCAGTCGTCGCGTCCGCATCTCGTGCTCCCTTGCCTCGGTGATCGCCTCGGCAATTTAGCGTACGTGCGTTCTCTAAACAATAGCGAACGCGCGTACGCTATGTTTGGGGTATGTCACCGCGACGCTCAGCGGCCGAAGCAGAGGCCACCCGGGGCCGGATCCTCGACCGGGCGGCCGAGATCGCGTCCGCGGAAGGGCTGGACGGCATCACGATCGGCCGGCTCGCCGAGGAGCTGGAGATGAGCAAGTCCGGGGTGCACAAGCATTTCGGCACCAAGGAGACGCTGCAGATTTCCACGCTGGACAAGGCTTTCGTGGACTTCTGGCACCGAGTGGTGGAGCCCGCGCTGCCCGAATCGCCAGGGCTGCGGCGGCTGCGCGCGGTGTGCGCGAACTCGGTGGATTACCTGGAAGCGCCATTGCTGCCGGGCGGTTGTCTGATGACTGCGGCGCTTACCGAGTACGACGGTCGACCTGGGCGGGTCCGCGACGCCGTGGCCGAGGTGTGGTCGCGCTGGCGAGAGCAGTTGAGGGCGGACCTGGCTGCGGCGGTGGAGAACGGTGAGTTGCCCACCGGGTTTGACGTCGAGCAGGCATTGTTCGAGATCATCGCTGCGGGGCTCGCTTTGAACGCGGCCATGCAGCTTCAGCACGACCGGGCGGCTGCGGGGATGGCGCGTCGCGCGATCGAGCGGGCCTTGGAGCAGGCCTGAGCGGGACTCGAGACGGTGCCGGTTACGACTCGGTGGCCATACCCAGCGAGCACAGCGAGCCGGCCAGGGCGATCAGGTCGTAGCGGGTGTCGTCCTCGTTCGTTTCCCACAGGGCGGAGAGGGTGCTGGCGGCCTGGTCGACGTCGCCGTTGTGCTGCTTCAGGGCGATCCACATCGCGGCGGCGACCGGCTCGCATTCGATGTGGCGGTTGGTCGTGCGGCAGGTCAGCTCCAGGTGGCCGTTGGCGAGCATGCGCTGGGTGACGCCGGGGGCGGTGGTGATCGCCATCATGATGGCCTCCTGGTTGAGGGGGTGTTTCCTTGATGTACCTAGTTTCTCGGAACTGGGGCGCGGGAACCATGGGGTGTGCTCCTGAAGCTTCCCTGGGGTTTCCCCACCCTTATCCCCGGCAGATTCCCGGTTGCCAAGCGGCCAGGGTTGTGGTGATCGTCTTCAGGACGGCGTCCAGCTGGTCGTTCAGGTAGAAGTGGCCGCCGGGGAAGACCTTGACCTGGCAGGGTCCGGTGGTGTGGCGGCACCAGGCTTCGGCCTCGTCCAGGTCGGTTACCGGGTCCGTATCGCCGACCAGGACCTGGATGGGGCAGCTTGGCTCCAAACCTGGCTGGTGCCGGTAGGTTTCCACGGCGGTGTAGTCGCCGCGGACCGCGGGCAGGACCATGCGCAGCAGTTCGTCGTCGCCCAGCACTCCGGCGTCGGTGCCGCTCAGTTCCTTCAGCGCGGCGATCAGGCCGTCGTCGTCGCGCTGGTGGACGAACTCGATGCGGTGCGCGGACGGGGCCCGGCAGGCCGAGGCGAAGAGGCCCAGCGGGGGAGTGCCCTGCGCCTCCAGGCGGCGGGCCACCTCGTAGCCGACGGTGGCGCCCATACTGTGGCCGAACAGGACTACCGGCAGGTCGGACCAGCCGGCCAGGTCGTCGGCGATCGCGTCGGCGATGGCGGCGACCGTGTCCAGACATGGTTCGGCGCGGCGGTCCTGGCGGCCGGGGTACTGGACGGCGACCACCTCGAAGTCCTGCCCCGCCGCGGTCGCGGAGAGCGGGAAGTAGGCGGTCGCCGAGCCGCCGGCGTGCGGGAGGCACACCAGACGCACCCGTGCCCTGTCGGACGGGTGGAAACGGCGGATCCACCGGCTTGTGCGTGCGTTCGCGGGTGTTTCGTCCACTGCGGTCACAAAACCAGGAGTGTTCGGGGCGGATCGGCACTGGACAACCCCTAGCTGCCCGTGCGCGGCAAAGGAGGGGCGGGGCTCATGGCTGCTGCGGCGGCGCGCAATGGTGTGGGCGGCGGGTTGTGGGCGGTGTTCCGGAGAGGTTTCTGCTCCGGATCGAGGATGGACGGCGGGATCCAGTACACGACGCCGTCGCGGATGACGATCTTCCAGCCGCTGTGGTGCAGGAGGCGGTGGTGGCGTTCGCAGCACGAGGCGAGGTTGTCCAGGTCGGTGGCGCCGCCGTGGGCCCAGTGGACGATGTGGTGCGGGGTGGTCCACTTTGGACCGCGGTCGCAGCCGGGGAAGGTGCAGCCGCGGTCTCGGATCGCCAGGGCCCGGCGCTGGGCGTTCGTGGCGGTGCGGGCGGAGCGGCCAAGGTCGAGCACTTGGCCCTCGGTGCCGAGGACGGCGGGGTACACCTTGGCATCGCACAGGATTCGGCGCAGGTGGGAAGCGGGCAGGACGGATTCGTCGTCGGTGAAGATCGCTTTCGCCTTGCTCTGCAGGGTTTCCAGGCTGACGGTCACCGTCGCGACTGCGCGTTCGCCGGCTTTGGTCGGCAGATCGGGGGTGCGGGCGGCCAGGTCGACGATCGCCGCTAGGGCGTCGCCGTGGCGTTCGGCCGGGGTGCGGGGGTCGGGGGTGCCGGGCGCGGTCGCGGGGTCCGGCGCGGCCAGGGGGACCAGCAATTGTTCGATCAGGGTGCCGGTTTCGTGGTCTACGTTGCCGCTGAAGCGGAATCGGCCGGTTCGGGTCCAGTTCCAGTGGAGTTCCCGCCAGGGGCGGGCGGCCTCGGCGGAATCCGTGCCAGAGCCGGAACCTGCGCCCGCACCGGAACCCGAGCCCGAGTCGGAACCAGGGTCAGGAACTGACTCAGGGTCCGAGCCGGAAACGGAGTCAGCCGAAGAATCAAACGAAGCGTCGGAGCCGGGCACCTCGGAAGGATCGTTGTCCCAGTAGATCTTCAGTCGGGTCGCGGCTCGGCGGACCGTGGCGGGGTTGGCCTGCACCGCGAGAGTCACCAGCGTGTCTTCGGCGACGGTGTAGTCCTCGGGGGTGAGCCATCTCGGCGCGTCGGCCAGGAATTCGGCGATCACGGCCGCGTGCTGGGCGGTGATTTCTCCCGCGGTCAGAGCTTTCCAGGTCAGCGGCAGAGTGCCGGTGGCTTGGGCAAGCCGGGTGCGAGCCTCGCGCGGCGTCACGTGCAGGATCGTCGACAGGTAGGCCGCGGTTGAGGAGTAGCCCTCGGGCACAGCGCCGCGGGATTCCAGCTCTCGGATGGTCTCCAGCTGTTCGGCGTAAGCGATGTTCTGTCGTCTCTGGGTGGTCAGGAGTCTGGTGGTCAGATCCCGGTCTGACAGCTGCCAGGCGGGAAGCGTCGTAGTAGTGGACACCTCCTCATTTTCTCGAACGCACGTTCGATTACGCCATAGCTCGAAGTGGTCAACCCCGACTGCGAAGCACGGCCAGCAAGATCACTGTCCGGAGCCAAAACGCAGGCCTCGCAGCGCAAATCTTCCCCTCGCTGCCAGGCGACGACACAGGAAAACCGAGCCCGCCACAACGCAAGGTAATCGTGATCACCTGATTGAGTGACTTTAGATCGCGGTTGGCTGTGCTTAGGGGGCGGCTGCGACTGTGGCAGACGCAGGAAGATGACCGTTGGGTCGAGGAGCTTGCGATGGGCGTGAACTGGGGGCAGAACCGCCGCACCGAGCCGAATGAAGCAGTGTCTCTCCTTGAGGGCCTGCTGATTGAATGCGATGCGGGGGCCGGAGACACGGTATTGGTCGGCGGAGGACCGGCCAGCGGTAAAACGCAGGTGCAGAATCAAGTAGTGGCGCGAGCCCGTGAGCTGGGCGTTCTGACGCTCACCGCGGCGGGCGCGGCCGACGAGTGCGACGTCGACGGAGGCGTGCTCGACCAGCTGCTGGCCAGCCCGGCGTTGCCGCGCGAGGTGCTGGCCGCGGCCGACGGCGAGGATCGGATCGCTGCGTTGTGCAGTGCGTTGCACCGGTTGGCGCGGGAGCGGTCGCTGCTGATCGCGGTCGACGATCTGCAGCACGTGGACGAGACGTCGGCGCGGTTGTTGCTGAGGTTGCAGCGGCGGGCGCGGTCGGCCGCGATGTTGCTGGTGCTGACGCAGCCGGACGGCTGGTATTCGGGCGAGGGCGTCGAGTTCGCCGCGCAGCCGCACCGGTACGTGCATCTCACGCCGTTCACCGTGGAGGCGATCGCGCAGCTGGTCGCGGACCACGGCGACGCCGAGCGGATCCACGGGCTGAGCGCGGGGAATCCGTTGCTGGTCAGCGCGTTGGTCGACGCATCTCGTAGCTCGATGGATGACGGTGCGGCGTATTCCGATGCGGTGCAACGGCTTTTGCATCGTTACGGTTCTCCGCTGCGGGAAGTGGCGACGGCGATCGCGGTGCTCGACACCGACGTGACGACGGACGCAGTGGCGACGGTCGCGGGCGTGGACCCGGTCGAAGCGGAGGCGTCCGCTGGGTTGCTCGTGGAGACTGGGCTGGTCGACGGGGTGCGGTTCCGGCAGCAGCCGGCCGCGGCGGCGGTCGTCGGCGGGTTGCGCGGGTCCGAGAAGGTCCAGCTGCACATCCGCGCTGCTGAGGTGAAGCACGCACGTGGGTTGTCGGCACCGGAGGTCGCGCGGCATCTCGTCGCGGCGGGCGAAGCACAGGCGGAGTGGGCGTTGCCGGTGCTGGTCGCGGCGGCGGAGCAGGTGATGCTCGGCGATGACGTCGACTTCGCCACCCGCTGTCTGCAGCTGGCGGCGTCGACGACCACCGCGTCGTGGGAGCAGCAGATGATTTCGCAGCTGCTGGCCAAGATCACGTGGCGGGTCAACCCGGCGGCGGCCGCACCGCATCTCGCGGCGTTGCGCGAAGCCGGTTCGCTCGACCAGTCCGACCGGATCGCGTTGGTGCGCCAGTCATTGTGGTTCGGTGACCGGGAAACGTTCGAGTCCGCGCTGGTCCGGTTGGGCGACGATCTCGAGCCTCTGCACCCGCGAACGGCCGCCGAGCTGACTCTCGCCGCGCATTGGCATTACGGCACGGCACCGGAGTTGTCGGTCGACGCATCGGATCCCTGGATGCGCACGGCGACAACGCTCGCGTCGGTGTGGCACGCTGGCGGCAGCGAAGAGACTTCGGTGTGCGCGGAGCGGATTCTGCAGAACTGTCGGCTTTCCGACACTTCGCTGGAAGCGCTGGCCACAGCTATCCTCGCGCTCGCGTACGACGGTAAGGCGGAGCGCGCGGAAGGCTGGTGCACTTCGCTGGCCGAGGAAGCTGAGTATCGCGGTGCGGTGACGTGGAAGGCGATGCTCGACGCTCTCGGCGCGAGCCTGCTGCTGCGTCGCGGCGAACCGGCCGAAGCAGCCGAAGCGGCTAGCCGTGCGCTTGCGCTGCTCGACGAACCCAACTGGGGCGTCGCGATCACGTACCCGCTGGCGACGATGCTGACCGCGTACACCGCGGCAGGTGCGTTCAAGGCCGCGGCGGCGGTGCTGCGGCACGCTCTGCCGGAAACGGTGTACACGACACTCGGCGGCGTACGGTTCCTGAGAGCGCGCGGGCAGTTCCACCTGGCCACGAACCGCGGTCTCTCCGCAGTGAGCGATTTCCAGCAGTGCCAACGGATTCTCCGCGAGAGAAACCTTGACCTGCCCGCGGTGGCGCCGTGGCGGACCGACCTCGCCGAGGCGAATCTGCGGCTGCGCAACCCGACCCTGGCGGTCGAGCTGGCGAAACAACAGCTGGCGGACACGTCGGACTCGTTCTCGCAGGCAGTGGCGCTGCGGGTGCTGGCGTTCGCCGGGGAAACCGGTGCGCGGTCCGGTTTGCTGAACCGGGCGGCGGAGGCGTTCAAGGAATCCGGCGACCGGCTTGAGCTGGCCCGCACGGTCCGCGCGATCAATCAGCTGGGTCAGCGCGCGGAACGTTCGGCGGGTCTGGTCAAACCGGTGCAGGTGCCGCGGCAGCCGATGCGTCCGCTCGCACCGAGACCGGTGGCGTCGAGACCCGAGCCGCCTCGTGCGGATCCGGAAGGCGCGGTGGCCACCGCGCTGAGCGAGGCGGAACTGCGCGTCGCGGAGCTGGCGGCGCACGGACGGACCAACCGCCAGATCGCCGAAACACTGTACATCACGGTGTCCACTGTGGAACAACATCTGACCAGGGTGTACCGGAAGCTCGGCGTGGCCGGACGGAGCGCGCTCGCCGGCGAACTGGCCGGTGCCGGACAGTGATCGGGAACAACGAGGGCAGGGCAAGCGTGCTGGACGACGTAGAGCTGCGCGTCGCGGAATTGGCCGCACAGGGGACGCCGGTGGCGGTGATCGCGGAGGTACTGGGAGTGTCCGCGAACATCGCCGCCGGCCACCTGACGGCCGTCTACGTCAAGCTCCGAAACGCGTGAAGGGCCTCTCGCGCGAATTCCGCAAGAGGCCCTTCGCTGGAAACAGGTCAGGATCGGCGGTCGGCGACCACCGCGTCGATGATGTCGTCCAGGCTGCGCGTCGGCACGAAGCCGATCTGGTTATACGCGCGGGTGCAGTCGGGGATGCGGCGCTGCATGTCCTCGTACCCGTCGCCGTACGCCTCCTCGTACGGCACCTTCGTGATGGTGCTGCTCGAACCGGTCGCGCCGATCACGCGCTCGGCCAGTTGCGAGATGGTGGTCTGCTCGTTGCTGCCGAGGTTGAACACCTTGCCGTACGCGGATTCGTCGGCGAGCAGGTCCGCCAGCGCGGGCACGACGTCGTGCACGTGGCAGAAGCAGCGCGTCTGCTGTCCGTCGCCGAACACCGTGATCGGCTCGCCTGCCAGCGCCTGCGTCACGAAGCGCGGGATGACCATGCCGTAGCGTCCGGTCTGGCGCGGGCCGACGGTGTTGAACGGCCGCACGATCACCGTGCGCAGGCCGTGCTCCACCGCGTACAGGTGGGCGAACGTCTCGTCCAGCGCCTTCGCCTCGGCGTAGGACCAGCGGTTCTTCAGCGGCGAGCCGATGATCCGGTCGTCGTCCTCGCGCAGGCCGTCGGCGGTGTTCTTGCCGTAGATCTCGCTCGTGGACGCGACGAGGATCGGCACGTCGTGCCGCAACGCCGCGTCGAGCATGTTCTCCGTGCCGTGCAGGTTGGTGCGCAAGCTGTCCATCGTTTTGTCGAGGATGGTGAACACGCCCACCGCGGCGGCGAGGTGGAACACCGCGTCGATGCCAGCCATGCACGATTCGACCGCGTTCGGGTCGGTGATGGAGCCGCGCACGAAGCGGAAGCCGGGGTGCCCGGCGACGCCGGCGAGGTTGTCCAGGGTGCCGGTGCTGAGGTTGTCCAGCGCGACGACCTCGTCGCCGCGGGCCAGCAGGTGCTCGGTGAGGTGGGAGCCGATGAACCCGGCGCCTCCGGTGATCAGGTAACGCACAGCGATTTCCTCTCAGTTCGCGAAAAGCGCGCGGTCGAAGCGGTAGGTGGCGTCGATGACGGTCGGGCAGTCGGCGAGCCATTCGTAGTCGTGGCCGGGCTGGATGGTGTGGATGAGCGCGACGTCCCAGTCCTGGCCTTCCGGTTCAGGGACGGTGTCGAGCGAACCACCGGTGATGCGGACGTTCGGCACCAGCGGGTCGTAGTAGCCGACCTTCGCGCCCTTCGCGGCGAGGAGGTCGAGGATGTCGAGCGCGGACGACGAACGCACGTCCTGCACACCGGGCTTGTAAGTCACGCCGACCACGAGTACGCGCGTACCCGCCATGCCCTTGCCTTCGCGGGACAGTGTGTTCAGTATGCGGTCGACAACCTGCTTCGGCCGCTCCGCGATGGCGTGCATGGCCTGGGTGACCAGTGGCGCGTTGCTCTGCGTCGCGCGCAGTTGCCACAGCAGGTAGTGCGGGTCGCAGGGGATGCAGTGGCCGCCGACGCCGGGGCCGGGGTGGAAGGCCATGAAGCCGTACGGCTTGCTGGCCGCCGCGTCGATGACCTCGATCGGGTCGATCGCGAAACCGTCGCTGATCTCGGCGAACTCGTTGGCCAGCGCGATGTTCACCGCGCGGAAGGTGTTCTCGTACAGCTTGGTCATCTCGGCCGCTTCCGGCGAGCTGACGCAGTGCACGCTCGGGGTGAGCACGTTGATCACCCGCTGCGCCATCGCGGTGCACACCGGGGTCACGCCGCCCAGCACGCGCGGCGTTTCGGCCTGGGTGTGCGTGACGTTGCCCGGGTCGATCCGCTCCGGGCTGGACGCCACGAACAGGTCGCGTCCGATGGTGAATCCCTTGGCCACCAGCGGTTTCACCAGCAGCCGGTTCGAGGTTCCGACGTAGCTGGTGGAGGTGAGGATGAAGGTCTGGCCGCGGCGGGCGTTCGCGACCAGTGCCGCGCACGCCGCCTCCAGCGGGCGCAGGTCCGGCATCAGGTACTCGTCGAGCCCGGTCGGCACGCACACCAGCACCGCGTCCGCCTCGGCCATCCGCGCCGAGTCCGTGGTGAGCTGGAAATCCTCCTGGTGCACGGCTTTCTCGAGTCTGCGGTGGTCGGCCTCGATGAGGTCGACCTCGCCGGAGCTGATCGAGTCGAGCCGGTTCTGCGACAGGTCGATGCCGATCACGCCGATGCCGCCGGCGTGCAGGCCGAGCGCGGTCGGCAGGCCGACATAGCCCATCCCGATCACCGCGACCGAGGTCAGTTCGTTCCGTTCGGCGATGGTCTCGAATTCAGCGACAGTACTGGTCATTCCTGGTCACCCGTTTCTGGATGGGCTGGGGAAAAGCGAGCGGGAAAAGCGGAGGGCACGCCGGTCATCGGACCGAACGGACGATTTCGAAGGCCTCGGCGAGCCCGGCGCTGATCTGCGAACCGCGGTATTCGGCCAAGGCGCGGACGCCGCGTTCGCTGCGCGGGTTCGGCCACGGCTCCAGTTCTTTGCCGTAGGCGCGCAGCGCTTCGATTTTGCGTTCGAGATGGCTTTCTTCGATGATCTGCCAGCAGTTCGGCCGGAACGTGACGGGCAGCCCGGAGGCCTCTCCGACGTCGGTGGCGGAGCGGATCTCGAAGGTGCGGACCTCGCGGACCGGGCCCTTGCCCGGTCGTCCCGCGACCCGCGCGGCGCGGCTGACCAGCGCGTGGTCGGTGCTCAGGTCGCACATGCTGGTGGCGAAAATGGTGTCCGGCTCGAATTCGCGGACCTCGCGCTCGACGACCTGGTTCAGTTCGAGATGACTGACCGTGTCGAGCCGGTTGTCGCCGAATTCGTGGACTCGCACGCGCTCGATGCCGAGCGTTTTCGCGGCCAGTTCGATCGCGTCGGTGCGATTGGTGACCTCGGCGCCGGCGGCCGAACGCGAACCGTCGTCGTTGGTGAGAATGCAAAGCGAAACGGTGACGCCCTCGTCGGCGAGCCGGGCGATGGTCCCGCCCGCGCCGAGCGTTTCGTCGTCGCCGTGGGCTCCCACCACCAGCAGCCTGCGTGTCAACGTGTGCATACGATTCCCCAGTCCTTGTCCGGGCGGTGAAACCCCCAGCGGAAACGAGCCGTGCGAAATGGCTTGGAACGCCAGCAAAATCTGACATCCGCGGGTGCTTGCGACAACCCCTAAAGACCGTCTAAAGCGGACCTTGGCCGGGCGGGCGGACCGGTGCGGCAGGGGCCGTTAGGGGTGGGTCGGCGTGCGGGCGCGCTCGTATCGTCACGACGTCGGATGGGCATGCGACGCGGAAGGAACGTGGGCACGTGGGCAACTCCGAGGAGAAGCTGGTCGGTGCGCTCCGCGCTTCGGTGAAGGAAACCGAGCGGTTGCGCGAGAAGAACCGCAAGCTCACCGAGGCCGCGCGGGAGCCGATCGCGATCGTCGGGATGGCCTGCCGGCTGCCCGGCGGCGCGGGGACGCCGGAAGCGTTGTGGGAACTGCTGTCCGGCGGGGTCGACGCGATCGGCGAGTTCCCGTCGAACCGAGGCTGGGACCTCGACCGGCTTTACGACCCGACCGGCGAACGGCCGGGTTCGAGCTATGTGCGCGAGGGCGGTTTCCTGCACGACGCGCTCGATTTCGACGCAGACCTGTTCGGCATCAGCCCGCGCGAGGCGCTGCTGATGGACCCGCAACAGCGGCTGCTGCTCGAAACGTCCTGGGAGGCGTTCGAACGCGCCGGGATCGCGCCGCATTCGGTGAAGGGCAGCCCGACCGGGGTTTTCGCGGGCACGATGTATCACAACTATCAGGGCAGCTATGGCTCTTCCGGCGTGATTTCCGGTCGCCTCGCCTACACGTTCGGGCTCGAAGGACCCGCGGTGACCATTGACACCGCGTGCTCGTCCTCGCTCGTCGCGCTGCACTTGGCGGTGCAGGCTTTGCGCAATGGCGAATGCACGCTCGCGCTCGCCGGTGGTGTCTCAGTGATGTCGACGCCGCGCACGTTTGTCGAGTTTTCCCTGGACGGCACGCTCGCTCGCAGCGCACGTTGCCGTACTTTCGCCGATTCGGCGGACGGTACCGGCTGGTCCGAGGGTTGCGGCATGCTGCTGGTGGAGCGGCTGTCCGACGCACAGCGCAACGGGCATCCGGTGCTGGCGCTCGTCCGCGGCACCGCGATCAACCAGGACGGCAGGTCCAACGGCATGACCGCGCCGAACGGGCCCGCGCAGCAGCGCGTGATCCGGCAGGCGCTGGCGAACGCGCGGCTGCGGCCGGACGAGATCGACGTCGTCGAGGCACACGGCACCGCGACCAAACTCGGCGACCCGATCGAGGCGCAGGCGCTGCTCGCGACCTACGGCCAGGAACGCGAAGAGCCGCTGTGGCTCGGGTCGATCAAGTCGAACGTGGGACACACCCAGGCCGCGTCCGGCGTCGCCGGCGTGCTGAAAATCGTGCTGGCGCTGAACAACGACCTGCTCCCGAAGACGCTACATGTCGACAAACCGACTCGGCATGTGGACTGGTCCGCGGGCAAGGTCGAGCTGCTGACCGAGGCCCGGCCGTGGGAGCGCGGGGAACAACCGCGCCGCGGTGCGGTGTCGTGCTTCGGGCTGAGCGGGACCAACGCGCACATCATTCTGGAGGAAGCACCGGCACTGGAGGCTTCCGAGAACCCGCGCGACGAGGCGGCGCTCCCGGTCGTCGTTTCCGGCCGGACGCCGCAGGCGTTGCGGGCGCAGGCGGCGCGGCTGGCCGAACACCTTGCGGCACAGCCGGAGCTGGAACTGCTCGACGTCGCCGCCACTTTGGGCGCGTCGCGGACGCACCTGGATCACCGGGCGGCCGTGATCGGAAAGTCCACTGAGGACGTTCTGCCCGCCTTGAACGCGCTCGCGAACGGCGAGCTGGGTGCGGTGAGCGGGCTGGCACGCGGTGAAGCGTCGTTGGCATTCCTGTTCTCCGGTCAGGGATCTCAACGGGTCGGGATGGGACGTCAGCTGGAGGTCTTCCCCGTCTTCGCCGAGGCTTACGCGGCGGCGTGCGCGGAGCTGGACCGCCATCTCGACCGGCCGATCCGTGCGGTGATCGACGGGGACGCGGACGCGTTGGCGCAGACCGCGAACACTCAGGCCGCGCTGTTCGCGTTCGAGGTCGCGCTGTTCCGGCTGGTCGAGTCGTGGGGGCTCACGCCGGCTGCGTTGTGCGGACACTCCATCGGCGAACTTGCCGCCGCGCACTGCGCGGGAGTGTTCTCGTTGGCTGACGCGGCAAAGCTGGTCGCCGCTCGCGGGCGGTTGATGCAGGCGTTGCCGAAGGGCGGCGCGATGGTAGCCGTCGAAGGCACTCCGGAAGAGGTCGCGGAGCACGATCCACAAGGGACGGTCGACGTCGCCGCGGTCAACGGGCCGCGCTCGGTGGTGTTGTCCGGCGCTGAGGACGTTGTTCTCGCAGTGGCCGCGAAGTTCAGCGAAGCCGGTCGGCGGACGACGCAGCTCAAGGTTTCGCACGCGTTCCACTCGCGACTGATGGAGCCGATGCTCGCCGAGTTCCGAGCGGTCGCGCAGAGCATTGCCTACGCGCAGCCGACCATTTCGCTGATCTCCAGTGTGACTGGCGAAGAGGTCTACGCCGAGCTGGCCGATCCCGAGTACTGGGTGCGCAACGTCCGCGAGCCGGTCCGGTTCGCCGACGCGGTCCGCGCGCTGGCGGCGGAGGGGGTGAACCGGTTCCTCGAACTGGGGCCGGACGCACCGCTGACTGCCGTGGTTCCGCAGTCCGCCGGTGATGCCGTTGCCGTTCCGGCTCAACGTCGTGACGTCCCCGAGGACGTGGCACTGCTGACCGCGTTGGCGACACTGCACGTTCGCAGCGTGGTGACCGACTGGGCCGCGCACTTCGCCTCTCGTGGCGCGAGCCGGGCCGACCTGCCGACGTACGGCTTCCAGCACCAGCGTTACTGGCTGGAGGTTTCGTCCGAATCCGGGGATGTTTCGTCGATGGGTCTCGACCCGGTTGACCATCCGTTGCTCGGTGCGGCGACATTGCTCGCGGACGCGGACGGCGTGGTGCTGTCCGGTCGTGTGTCCACGGCGACGCATCCGTGGTTGGCTGACCACGCCGTCGGCGGTTCGGTCCTGTTGCCCGGCACGGCTTTTGTGGAACTGGCTGTGCGAGCCGGGGACGAGGTCGGTTGCGGCCGAGTTCAGGAGCTGACCCTGCACGCGCCGCTCGTGCTGCCCGCGAAGGGCGCTGCGCGGATTCAGGTGCGCATCGGCATTCCGGCCGCGGATGGGACGCGGCCGATCAGTGTCCACTCGCGACCCGACGATCTCGCCACCGCCGTTGGCTGGACCCGGCACGCGGACGGCACGCTCGCGTCCGCCGCTTCCGGAACGAACTTCGATCTCAGCGAATGGCCGCCGTCCGGTGCCGAGGCGGTCGACGTCGAGGGGATGTACGAACTGCTGGCCGAGCACGGAATGGCCTACGGGCCGGTGTTCCAAGGCCTCCAGGCGGCGTGGCAGCGCGGTGACGACGTGTACGCCGAGATCGCGCTGCCTGAGCAGGAGCGGATCGCAGCCGAAGCTTTCGGCCTGCACCCGGCGGTGTTCGACGCGACCCTGCACGCCGTGGGGCTCAGCGCGGCGGCCGGGGAAGGAACGACGCTGCCGTACGCCTGGTCCGAAGTGGAGCTTTTCGCGACAGGTGCGTCCTCGCTGCGAGTCCACGTGCGACCGACCGGTGAACAGGCTGTGGAACTGCGTCTCGCCGACAGCGCCGGGGCTCCGGTGGCGCGAGTCGGCACGCTGAAGCTGCGGCAGATCAGCGAGGAACAGCTGGCGGCTGCGACTCCGACTGGCTCGGACGAACTGTACGAAGTGGACTGGGTGCCGACGACTCTGCCGGAAGCGCAGGCAGCCTACGAGGTCTACTCGGCGAAGGCCGGTAAGGACGCGGCCTCGGCGAAGAAGGCCGTCCACAGTGCACTGTCCAAACTGCAATCAGACAGCAAAGAGAAGCTGCTCGTCGTGATCGGCGACGATTTGGCTGGGGCTGCGGTGGCCGGGCTTGTCCGGTCGGCGCAGGTGGAGAACCCAGGCCGGATCGTGCTCGTCGAAGGCGACGCGACCGACGAGCAACTCGCAGCCATCGCGGCGGCGGACGAATCGGCGGTGCGGGTTTCCGAGGCTGAGGTGCGCGTGCCGCGGCTCGTCCGGTCGACGCCGGAGCCGGGGGAACCGGTCGACTGGTCGGCTGGAACCGTGCTGCTCACCGGCGGTACCGGGGCGCTCGGCCGGATCGTCGCCACGCACCTCGCGAAGCAGGGCGCGCGGCAGTTGCTGCTGGTCAGCCGTCGTGGCGACCAGGCGCCCGGCACTGTGGACCTCGTCACGGAGCTGGCCGAACTCGGCGCGGAGACAACTGTCGTCGCGTGCGACCTCACTGACCGCAGGGCAGTGACCCGGCTGCTGAAGAAGCACCCGGTCGCTGCGGTCGTGCACGCCGCGGGTGTGCTGGACGACGGTGTGCTGCCGTCGATGACTCCGGAGCGGATTGACGGCGTCTTCAACCCGAAGGCGCTCGCTGCCTGGCACCTGCACGACTTGGTCGGCGACGTCTCCGCGTTCGTCACTTTCTCCTCGGCCGCCGGTGTGCTCGGCGCTCCCGGCCAGGCGAACTACGCCGCCGCGAACGCTTTCCTCGACGCTCTCGCCGCGCGCCGTCGCGCCGAAGGCAAGCCGGCGCACTCGCTCGCGTGGGGAATGTGGGAATCGGCGGCCGGGATGGCTGGCGAAACGAACGGCAAGCGCGGGCTCGGCGCGTTCACCGCGGCCGAGGGCCTGGCGCTGTTCGACACCGCCGTCAGTTCGGCGGGCACGGTCTTCGTGCCGGTCAAGCTCGACCTGCCCGCGTGGCGCGAGGCTGGCGCGGTGCCGGACCTGCTGCGCGGCTTGGTCCCGACGGCTCGGCGCACGGTCTCCGATCGAGAGGCCGGGACGGATTCCTTGCTGGGCAAGCTGGTCCGCCTTCCCGCCGACAAGCGCCTCGACCACCTGCGCGACCTGGTCCTCGAGCACGCGGCCGCGGTGCTGGGGCACGCGTCGACGGACGTGATCGACGCCGACCGGGCGTTCAAGGACCTTGGTTTCGACTCGCTGACCGCGGTCGAGCTGCGCAATACGCTCAACGAGGCCACCGGCCTCAGCCTCACCGCGACGCTCGTTTTCGACCATCCCACGGCCGGCGACCTCGCCGCGCACCTGCACGACGAGCTGCTGGGCGACCTGGAGGCGGACGCGGCCGGGCCGGAGACCACCGTCATGGGCAGCGACGAGCCGATCGCGATCGTCGGCATGGCCTGCCGGTTCCCGGGCGGCGTGACGACACCGGAAGAGCTGTGGCAGCTGGTCGCCGCTGGGCAGGACGGGACGAGCGACTTCCCGGCCGACCGCGCCTGGGACATGGACCACTGGCTGGAGCAGGTCGCGCCCGACGGCGGCACCCCGCGCGGCGGATTCGTGCCGGACGCCACCGATTTCGACGCGGCGTTCTTCGGCATCAGTCCCAAGGAAGCCGTGATGATGGACCCGCAGCAGCGGATGCTGCTGGAGTCGTCGTGGATCGCGCTGGAGAACGCCGGTGTGGATCCTTTGGCGCTCAAGGGAAGCACGACCGGGGTGTTCGTCGGCGTGATGCAGTCCGACTACGACCCTGGTGACGCGCTCGAACAAGGCGGCGGGGCTTATCGCGGCTCCGGCGCGCTGAGCAGCGTGGTTTCCGGACGGGTTGCGTACGCGTTCGGTCTCGAAGGGCCTGCGGTTTCTGTGGACACCGCTTGCTCGTCGTCGTTGGTGGCTTTGCACCAGGCGACGCAGGCGTTGCGCGGAGGCGACTGCTCGCTTGCGTTGGTGGCGGGGGTTTCGGCGCTCGTTTCACCGGCACCGTTCGCGCAGTTCGTTGACGGTGCTGTTGCGCGCGATGGCCGGTGCAAGCCGTATTCGGCAGCGGCTGACGGGTTCGGCTGGGGCGAGGGCGTCGGAGTGCTCGTGATCGAGCGGCTGTCCGACGCACAGCGCAACGGGCATCACGTGCTTGCGGTGGTGAAGTCGAGCGCGGTCAACGCGGACGGAGCTTCGAACGGTCTCAACGCGCCCAGTGCTCCGGCACAGGAGAAATTGATCCGGCACGCTTTGTCGGCGGCCGGTCTGGCTGCGTCCGATGTGGACGCTATCGAGGGACACGGCGCGAGCACTCCGCTGGGAGACCGGATCGAAACCGCCGCGCTGCTGGCTACCTACGGCCGGGAGCGGGCGGCGGACCGTCCACTGTGGCTTGGTTCGGTGAAGTCGAACATCGGGCACACTCAGGCAGCGGCGGGCGTCGCGGGAGTGATCAAGATGGTGCAGGCGTTGCGGCACGGAGTGTTGCCCGCGACGTTGCACGCCGCCGAGCCGACACACGATGTCGACTGGGCTGCCGGAACTGTGCGGCTGCTGAACGAGGCTCAGGACTGGCCGGAGGTGGACCGGCCGCGGCGTGCTGCGGTGTCGGCGTTCGGGTACAGCGGGACCAACGCGCACGTGATCCTGGAGCAGGCTCCCGACGTCGTGCCGGAAACGGCTGAGACGGTTGACTCTGGTGGTGTGTTGCCGCCGCTCGTGCTTTCCGCGCGGACCGCGGCGGCGCTCCCGGACCAGGCTCGGGCGTTGCTGGCACACCTTGACGCGTACCCGGCGCTGGATGTCGTGTATTCGCAGGCCAATCGTCGGCCGTTGTTCTCGCATCGGGCCGCGGTCGTCGGCTCGAACGCGGGTGAACTCCGTGCCGCGCTGGAAGCTTTGTCCACTTCGGACTCTGCGGTGACCGGACGGGCACGCTCTGGTGGGCGGACCGCCTACCTCCTGCCGGGACAGGGCAGTCAGCGGGTTGGGATGGGGGCGGAGTTGTCCGCTGCGTTCCCGGTGTTCGCGCATGAGCTGGAGCGGGTCGCGGCGAAGTTCGATCAGCATCTCGGCCGGTCGTTGCGCACGGTGATGTTCGCCGAGGCTGGCTCGGTGGACGCGCAGTTGCTGGACCGGACCCAGTTCAGCCAGGCCGCGGTGTTCTCCTTCTCGGTGGCGCTGTACCGGCTGCTGGAATCGTGGGGACAGCGGCCGGACGTGCTGGTGGGGCATTCGGTCGGGGAGATCGCGGCGGCGCATCTGGCCGGGGTGTTCTCTTTGGACGATGCGGTGAAGCTGGTCGCGAACCGGGGCCAGCTCATGGCGGAGACCCGGGCCGGTGCCGTGGTCGCGGTCGAGGCCAGCGCGGACGAGGTGCGGCCGATGCTGGGCGACGACGTCGCGCTGGCCGCGGTGAACGGGCCTCGGTCGGTGGTCGTATCCGGTGTGGACGGTTCGGTCCAAGCGATCGTTGCCCACTTCGAGAAGCTTGGCAGGCGTACTAACCGGCTCGCGATCGACTGTGCGGTTCATTCTCCGTTGCTGGACGAGATTCTCGAAGAGCTGGAAGAGATCGCGCAGGAGCTGACATTTGAGGCACCGGCTGTGCCGGTGATCTCGACCGTCACCGGTGCCGAGGTGACGGACGAGCTGTCCGACCCGGCGCACTGGGTGGCGAACTGCCGGAACACGGTGCGCTTTGCCGACGCGGTGCGGGCTTCGGGGGCGACTCGGTTTGTCGAGCTGAGCACGAATGGCGTACTCACCGCGGCTGCTGAGGCTGTGGTCGAGGAAGCGGAGTTCGTTCCGGTGCTTCGGCGCAATCGTGGCGAGGTCGCTTCGACGCTCCTGGCTGCGGGTCAGCTTCACGTCCTGGGCGCTGGACTGGATGTCCGACGGATGTTCTCCGGAGGGTCCGCGGCTACCGTTCCGTTGCCGCCGTATGCGTTCCACCGGACGCGCTACTGGCCGTCGGTGGACATGGAAGCTCGGCGGGCGACTGGAGCTGGGCTCGCGACGTGGTTCGGGCCGGCGTTGACTGTCGCTGGATCGTCCACTGTGGTGTTGAGCGGTACGTTGCCGGCGGATGAAGCGTTCCCGGTGGCGGGTTTTGTGGAGCTGGCGACGCGGGCTGGGGACGAGGTCGGCTGCGGGCGGTTGGTGCGGTTGACTGTCGAGTCGCCGTTGGCGTCTGAGCATCTGCAGATCGTGGTTGGCGGGCCGGAGGAAGCTGGACAGCGTCCGGTGACTGTCCATTCGCGACGCGGTGAGACGTGGATCCGGCATGCTGAAGGCGTTTTGGCGGTGGACGACGGAGCTGAGCCGGAGAGCCTTGGGCAGTGGCCGCCTGCTGGTGCGGAACCAGTGGCTGCTGGACAGCTCGACGCCGCTTGGGTGGTTGACGGTGTGGTGTTCGGGGAAATCGAAGTCACGCCGGACGAGCAGTTCGGGCTGCATCCGTCGGCTCTTGACGCGGCACTGTCCACGGTGGGCGGTGAGGCAGTGGAATGGCGGGACTTCCGGCTGTTCGCCACTGGTGCGGCGAAGTTGCGGGTTCGCGTGACTCCGCTTTCGGACGATCGGGTCGCGGTGTTGTTCGCGGATCGTTCGGGGCGGCCGGTTGCCGCGGCTGAGTCGGTGACGTTGCGGCAGCTCTCGGTTCCGGAGGCGGCGACCTCGGGGCGGGCCGTGGTGAAGAAGCGGCGTGCCGTGTCTGACGTTGACTCGGAGCTGGAGTTGACGGAGAAGGGGCTGCGGGCGTTTGTGCTGGAGCAGGTCGCTGGGCTGCTCGGGTATGACGATATTGCGTCGCTCGACGAGGACGCGCATTTCTTGGAGATCGGGTTCGATTCGCTGAGTGCGGTTGAATTGCGGAACCGGATCGGCGGGGTGCTGGGGATTTCATTGGCCGCGTCGGTGGTGTTCGATCATCGGACGCCGGCGGGGTTGGCTCAGCATTTGTTCGCGGTGTTGACCGGGCCGGTGGCTGAGGCTGGCGGGGATCCGGTTACGGAGATGTTCTTTGAGGCTGTCCGGGGTGGGCAGGTGGAGAATGGTCTCGCGTTGCTGGGGGCGGCGGCTAAGTTGCGGCCTACGTTCCGTTCGGTGGCGGAGCTTTTGGAGGAGCCTCGGCCGGTGGAGCTGGCTTCGGGGGCTGCTGGGGTGAAGTTGCTGGCGGTTCCTACTCCGGCGGGGATGGGGGGTGCGTATCAGTACGCGAAGCTGGCGGCTCGGTTCCGCGGGGTGCGGACGGTCGCGGCGTTGCCTACGCCGGGGTTTGTGAAGGGCGAGTTGCTGCCTGCTGATCTTGAGGCGTTGCTGGATGTGCTGGCGGAGAGTGTGCGGCTGGCTGGGGATGGGCCGTTTGTTTTGGCGGGGCATTCTTCTGGTGGGGTGCTGGCTTATGCGCTGGCTTCCCGGGTGGATGCGGCTGGGGTTGTTTTGCTGGACAGTTATGCGATGGATGACGGCGGGGACGCTGGCGATACCGTGCGGGATATGGCTGCGGGGATGGTTGAGCGGGAAGAGCTGTATGGGCCGTTCGATCGGGATAAGTTGACGGCTATGGCTTATTACCTTGGGCTGCTGGACGGGGTTGAGCTGGCTGAGGTTGAGGCGCCTGTGGTGTTGGTTCGGCCGGATCGGCGGTTTGTTATTGCCGGGGATTCCGCGGAAAGGGCGGAGGAGGATCCGGCTTTGTGGCGGACTGGCTGGGATCGGGCGGATGTTGTGGTGACTGTTCCTGGGGATCATTTCAGTATTGTGGACGGGGATGTGGAGACTACGGCCAAGGCTGTGGAGGAGTGGGTGGGGAGTCTCGGGTGAGTGGTGTGGGGGCGGCTCGTCGCCTGGCGGCGACATTGCGCCCGGGTGAGTTGGGGGCACCCCGAAGCTGATTGTGATGACGGGAGGAGGGTGCTTGTCAAGGCGGGAAAGATGCCTTGACAAGCAC